>NZ_BAOS01000028.1:0-300000 GCF_002443295.1 Candidatus Scalindua japonica
GTGCTGGAGATTGTGGACTCTTTAGACAACCTTGAGGGGCGGGTCAGGCATGAGCTTATGCATGTGGCTGACCAGTTAAACGAGAAGTTCCAACATAAAGAAAGTCTTGTTCCACCAGAAGGGACCGGTGCATTCAGAAGGTATAAATACCTGTGGAATGTATATATAGACAGTCGCCTTATAAAGAGCGGTAACCCTTCCTACGATACTCAGGATGCCAGAGAAAAGGAGATAGCTGAGTGCTATCCAGAGCTGAGTGAAGATCTCAGGAAAAAATGTTTTGATTTTCTCTGGGGAATTGAGAGCATTGATTTCGAGCAGATTTCAGCAATGAGTTACGATCTATTTTCAACGTTTGATGAGCTTCGGTCTCTCGCCGAATCGCATGGAGAAAAGCAGGTTACGTTTGAGACAATGGAGGAGCTGAAAAACTACGGAAATTAGAAAGCCCCATTTGAAGGGGGAATAGATAGACAGGTAGTATGTTTTTCACTTTATTGCACATGTGAAAATGTATATCTGGTTGGCAAGCTGCTTTGCAAGCTGATAAGCACTATTGACTTAAAACTTTCGTTAACACTATGACGAATGGACTAGAGAGAAACTTTATGCTGTCAATTTTTCAGGCAACTGCAAATTTACTATAAATTTTCTGCAATCAACAGAAAAATTGTTATAATCACCGGCATATCCATTCAGCTACAAAGAATTAGTTGCACAAACAGACCCTTCCAAAAACATTCTAACCCAGATGACGCTGGTTTTTAATGCACAAGTTTAATCAATTTGCAAATTTATAGGATTCCCGCATGTTTAAGCGCATCTGCCACCTTCTCATCCTTTATTGCCAACTCTTTCAGCACTCGCTCTATCTTATCTTCCCGCTCCTCAAGCTCTCTGTTTTTTTTTACCGCAGGCGCAAGAGTTGTTCTCCTGTCCCACAGTACAAAGCTGAAAATGGCAAAGATTCCTGCAAGAACCACATATGTAAGATTTCTTAAATCGGCGATATCGCCCTGAAGCTCACCTCTTAAGTTGGCGATATCCCCTTTAAGCTCACTTCTTAAATCATCAATCCTTTTGTTGATTGCCTTCTGCCATTCATCAAGCCTGATCAGCATCTCCCTGTCTTGCCGTATAAAAGACGCGTCACTGGCATACCCGACGCACGAGAAACTTAATATCGACAGCATTGCGATTAAAATTACTTTCTTCATCGATTAATAGCACCTTCCAATCTCGGAGTTCCATATTCGTACTTAAAGAATAGTATCAAAGATTTTAATCAATTTGTCAAGATGAAAGATTTATGCTTAGTGTTGAGTCTACAAAAAAGCTTTTTTATATGAAAATTGGTGTGGAAATACGAGTCTAAATACAAAAACCCAAGCCAAAACGGGGGAGGAAATGTTTTGACCTGGGTTTCTACACAAACTTTAAAATTTGCGCAGCATAAAAAATACATCATACATCAAAAACTTAGTTCTTGATAATTCTCCGCCTGTCAATTGGTAAAGGTTATTATGGCAGACGGAGATAATAAAAACAGTAACCAATTAACATTAAAATACGTATTCTGTGCCAAAAGCAAGTACGATTTCATCGTCATTAGTAAATTCGCCATCAGCACCATGTACCAGGCCCATACCGGCTTCCTCTTGAGCGTCTGAAACATTGTACTTGTTATACCTGATTTCAGGTCTCAGCAGAAGGTTATTCGCAATGGTAATATTATGCGTATATGTTATTGAATACATTGAATGACCAAAGCCCTTTGCGCCGTCATCGTCATCAAAATATTCATACCTGAGAGCACCCTGCTGATTATCAGTGAAATCATACATTGCATAGTATACCATCGCCCACCAGTGAGCGCTGCTGCCTGCGCTATTGTCTGCAGCAAGAGTTGCTGAGCCATCATCAAAACCATTCTCCTTAGCACGACCGTGGTCCCAGTTAAACCCAAGGCTTAACTTATCAACCTGTGGTAATGCATAGGTCATTACCACATCGTACATAAATACATTTTGACTGGAATTACTGCCATTAAAGCCCCCAGAGCCATCCATAGATGTTTCCGGTCCGTTTATTGCGGCTAGGGAGATGAAGAAATCGTCATTAGGCTGGTAAGAAAGGTAAGCTCCGTATGACTTTCCCTCATTGTTATCTATATAAGTATCCCATCCATTAACATAGTAAAGTTTTAATCCCCATTTGTCACTAGGAAGAAATTCAGTTACATCAAAACTTACACCCATGTGTGTAAATGGTATCGCATTATTGTAAACCATACCGTGCGTATAATTTGGGTTACCAATGTTTTCTACCAACTCATAGCCAATCCAGGTATACATTTTTCCCATGGTAATTGGAAGTTTCTTTCCAAGTACCGGCGCATTCCAGGTAATATTTGCTACTGCTAAAGAAAATCTATCGTTTGTACCTGAATCATTAGCACCAGAAACAGAAGCATCAAGAGAGGCATCATGAGAGTGTGCTAAAGTGGTGCCTGTTCTGCCTGCTGCTGTGCCTCCAAGCGTAGTAGTTGCTGCAGAAGCGGCATCATCATTTCCAGGGCCAAAGAAAGTAATACCTTGTGTCAATTCGCCCATATATATATGAGCCTGCCAGCCTATCGGGTGTTCGTCGGTTGCTTCCTTGTCAAAAAACATTGCAAAGTTTTGTAGCGAAAATGTGTTGTCATCATTTTCACCTATGAAGTTTACCTTACGATTTGCATTCCTGTTAGAAACATTTTCACCGGAGTTTCTCAGGTTATACATGAAATTGGTATCGATAAAACCACCAACGGTTACACCTTTGAACAAACCGCTTAAAATTGCAGAGCCTGCCATTGCCTCATTAACTGCGGAAGAGATATCTTCGCTCATTATTTCAGCCCTGATTTCGTCTTTGAAATCAGCCGTTATGACATCTCTCAGGCCAATTGTTGCCTCTTGTATATCAGCCTTTGTTTCGCTTTTAAGTTCGGCCATTAACTCTTGCTTGAGTTCTGCCTTTAATTCTTCTCTAAGTTCAGCTTTCAGCGCTTCCATATCTATACTCTGCGCAAAAGAGACACTGCCTAACATCAAAACTGCGAACATTGGCAGCAACAAATAAAATTTGATTTTAGCTATCATTCATTTACCTCCCCATAACATAATAAAAAATTAAAATTCTATAATTTTCCAGCATGCATAAACGGACGCTACACACCAGAAAATACACATACATATAAAGGCTTTAAATACTTTCAATATACTAAAACGGCTGATATCGTCTGACGCAAACTGGCTAATATCAACTGCAATCATACCTAACTACTGCGTACAATGGTCGTTATTTAATCAAAATAAAAAGTAAAGTCAAGAAAAAAATCATGCCACCGGCAAGTCCTATCAGGCTTCCGGAGGGGAAAACATGGACAATTAAATGATTAGTATTATAATATGCTGAATCAATTTAACGTTGCCGATGGCCATGAATTACAAGACATTTTTAATTTGCAAAGCAGCCCATTTTAAGTCACGAGTAGTAAGAATAAGCGCAATAATAGTGCCAAAGCATGTATGTTTTCAATAAAGAAATATTTCAAGTATTGTAATTAGCAACTCTTAATTCTTTAAACGAGGTCATTGTACCCGAAAAAGGTCCTTATTATCTAGGGCTTCCGACTTGGTCGTCCATACAATAGATAGCCAGAGTTTCCGTACAAATATTTATTATACTTTTTTTCTGTTTTAAAACAAAAACAAACTGTATATGGGTAAATAAATTGTCAAATATGCGCCAGTTATAATTAAAATTAGTATACTATTCGAATCATCCAAATATTATTTCTGTATATATAAATTTATTAAGTGATTGAATAAATAAGGATTATGACATGGTGTATATATCATGAACCCTTTAAACTGCTTTCTCTTTTTCTGAAGTGTCAGATTTTTGATGAAAAGCCAATAAAATAAAAACCGTCAAACTTCAGCCTATATATTATATTAATTATAGATTTATCATAAAATTGTTTGTTCAAAGGGTATATAATCCATTATTATGAAATATCAGAAACTTCATCCATGGAACGTAGACTATAAAAGGGCAGCCGAGATCCAGGGGAGATTAGAGAAGAGCATTGTTTTAATATGTGCGGCAAAAAACTTTAAAATTATTGCCGGGGCAGATGTTTCTTATTTACCCACACGCACCATCCGGGAAGGTAAACGCAGTTCGACAGGTACGAAGAAGGGTAAAATGTTTTATGCGAGCGTAATGGTGTTTGAGTTAAAAACAATGGAAAGAGTTGAGGCAGTTACGGCAAGCGGCATAGTTGATTTTCCTTATATCCCCGGCTTACTGAGCTTTCGGGAGTCGCCAATTTTACTGAAAGCATTTGCAAAGATTAAATCAAACCCTGATGTGATTATATTAGACGCACAAGGCATCGCGCACCCTCGTGGAATCGGTTTGGCATCTCATATTGGGTTGCTGTTAGATAAACCAACAATCGGATGCGCAAAAACCAGGCTGATAGGTGATTATAATGAAGTGGGTGAAGAGATGGGTTGTTATTCCCCTCTTACCGTGCAGGATAAAGTTGTGGGTGCGGTGCTCAGAACGAGAAAAAACGTTAAGCCGGTTTTCGTATCTCCAGGCCACAAAATCGATTTAAAAACGTCCATTGGTCTTATTTTGAAGAGCTGTCGTGGGTGCCGACTTCCAGAGCCGATAAGACAGGCACACAACCTGGTTAAGAAAACAGCAACCGGCAAGGAGTAAAAGTGTTTTGTAAAGTGTCATATTAAGGAAAGCGCGTTAGCTACCAGAATCTTTTTCTCTCCTGGCATCTTTTTGAACTTGAGCACAGTTTTTATCTTTTTCTTTCTTGATTTTCTCTGCAACCTGAGCAACAAATTCAGGGTTTCCCTCAGCAGCAGCTTTCTTCTTCGCATCTTCCTTCATCTTTTTTACATCAAATATGTCACCCAGGCACTCTTCGGCTGCGCTACACCATACCACACAAGTAGGGGCTTTGTCTTTAAATACAGTTTCCCCGCATGTACAGTCTGCTTTCTCCTCGTCACTCCAGATCTCAATCATGCTGCCACATTTAGGGCACTTTCTTTCAAGTGGCTCGGGCACCATGGTCTTCATACTACCGGGACATCTGACTTTTGCCATTTCAGCTACCACCTATTCCTAATAATTACAAATATTCAATGTATTTATACTATATGAAATACGATATACCGTCAAGTAGTTTTTACGGTTGTGCCTGTTTATTTAAGAATTGACAGCTAAAGAAATATGTGCGAAAAATGATCTATAATTCTAATAGTTCAGTATACTGGAAATTAAGCAGAAAGGTATTTTATGGATATCACGAAAAGGGCATTAGGGCGGAATAAAATAAGAGAGATTGACCGAAAAGCAATAGATGAATATGAAATCCCCGGAATTATATTAATGGAAAACGCGGGCAGGAATGTTGCGGAAGAGGTTTTAAAGATGCTGTCCGGGATAGATAAAGCCAGGGTGGCTATATTTTGTGGAAAAGGAAATAATGGTGGTGACGGTTTTGTTATTGCTCGCCATCTTTATAATAAAGGAGTGAATGTCTCTGTCTTTTTAACAACTGAGATATCTCGTGTTCTTTCTGAAGGTGACGCCTCAACAAATCTGAAGATTCTGCTGAATATGAATTTTAAAATACGAGAGCTAAAGGAAGAGCATATTGAGGAAGTTGTAAAAACGCTTCACGATTATAATATAATTGTTGACGCAATCTTCGGGACGGGTTTAAGCGGTGAAGTAAGAGAGCCTGTAAGGACCCTGATAGAGAAAATTAATGAAACCGATATTCCTGTTGTCTCTGTTGATATACCTTCCGGTTTGGGTTGTGATGATGGTGTTGTGCTTGGGGTTGCAGTGAAAGCCGCAAAAACAGTCACATTCGTTGCTCCGAAAACCGGCTTTTTTCAAGGACAAGGTAAAGAATATACCGGAGAACTGATAGTGTCAGATATAAGTGTACCTAAGGAGTTGACTGTATCTTGATATTCTGGTTCTACCGCTTTAACAATACCCGTTCTTCAAGCACTTCCATTCGGTGGAGTATATCTGCCGTTACGGAATCCTCTCGCTTCAAACGTTCCATTTCTTTTTTGATTTCTCCTATTTCTATGTAAACAAAATCTAACCTTTTATTTGTATCGTCAATTCGTTGATTTATCCCATTAACGCTTTTGTTTGTATCGTCAATTCGTTGATTAATTGCATCAATTCTTTTGTTTATTTCGTCAATCCGCCTGCTATTACTAAGAACATTTTCATTGATCATCACCATCTGTTTTTCCAGAGCTTCTTGACGGATGCGGATCTCGTTTATCCCTTCCTGCAGTTTACTGAGTTCGGGTAAAATCAGAGTTTTGATACTATTTATAATGTTCTCTTTTATATCAGACATATGTACTCTCAAAAATATATTACTATTAGCTGGCGGCTATGCGTCCTCCTGCTATTGCCGGTACAATTGAAATCTGATCTCCATCATTGACCGGAGTCTCCTGGTTATCTTTAAACCTTATATCTTCATCATTAAGGTAGAAATTAATAAACCTTCTGATCTGTCCGTTTTCATCACAGAGACGCTCCTTAAATCCTTTGTGATTAGATTCAAGATTATCAATCACTTCTTTGATAGAGTTACCCTCTACAGTAACTTCTTCTGATCCGTTTGTTAACGACCTTAATGGTGTTGGAATTCTTACTTTAACCGGCATGACGATACCTCTTTCTTTTTAATGATATAAGTTATCTTTGGAATATTACCTTTTTTTCTTGCTAAACTCAGCGCTGCATTTTATTCAATCGCATGTGTATTGTCAAAACGTTTAAGCAGTACAAACTTCTCTTTTTTCCATAAAAGCGTTAAAACTCTCTATATTTGCGTCAATTACACACGGTTTTTCTACTTTATCCATTACCGCTTCCAACGTTTTCAGACCATTTCCGGTGATACAGATCACGATAGACTCATCTCGCGGTAATCTACCCTGATCTATAAGTTTTTTTGTTACAGCTACAGTTACGCCTCCCGCAGTCTCAGTAAAAATACCCTCAGTTGATGCCAGGAGCTTTATCCCCTCAACCAGCTCATCATCAGAAACATCTTCTGCATATCCGCCACTCTCATTGATAGCCTTTACAGAGTAATACCCGTCAGCCGGATTTCCAATTGCGATAGAATGGGCAATCGTATCCGGTATAACGGGAGCGATCACATCACTGCCTTTCTTTACAGCAGTAGAAATCGGTGAAGAACCGGAAGCCTGAGCGCCATAGAGTGATGTATTGGATTTATCGATTAATCCCAATTCTGTCATTTCCTTTACCGCTTTGCCTATTTTAATTACCAGAGAGCCGCCTGCCATAGGCACAACTACATGCTTAGGGGCCTTCCAGCCAAGCTGCTCTATGATTTCATAACCGTAAGTTTTGGAACCTTCCGCATAATACGGACGGATATTGATGTTTGCAAAAGCCCAACCATATTTATCCGCAATTTCTGAACACATCCTGTTAACACCATCATAATTACCGTCTATACCTATGACGTTTGTTCCATAAATCGATGTGCCTATAACCTTTCCCTGTTCCAAATTTGCGGGCATAAAGATATAGCTTTCAAGATTACCCTGCACTGCCTGTGCGGCAACTGAGTTTCCAAGATTACCGGTTGTGGCGCATGCAACGGTCTTAAAGCCGAGTTCTTTCGCCTTGGAAAGAGCTGCTGAAACCACTCTGTCTTTAAAAGAGAATGTGGGGAAATTTACTGAATCGTTTTTTACATATAGCTCCTCTACGCCAAGTTTTTTTGCCAGATTATCAGCCTTGACCAATGGAGTGTATCCAACCTGGGCCCCCACAGTAGGCTCACCATCAAGAGGTAAAAGTTCCTTATACCTCCACATGGTTTTCCCTCGTGATTCAATTTTTTCTCTACTTATTACTTTTTTAATTTCTTCATATTTGTAATCAACTTCCAACGGGCCGAAGCAGAAACTGCAAACATGAAGAGCCTCTTTAGGGTAATCTTTTCCGCATTCTCTACATTTAAGACCTTTAACAAAACTCATATTCATCTCCAGACATTAATAAAAAAGCCTCTTCTTAATCACAAGATAAGAAGAGGCTCTGCGACATTCTTATCTTATCTTCCCCTAACAGGTAGGAGTTAGCACCGACATCCCGGCATGCTGCCAGGATCGGTTGCTGTGGTTTCTCAGGGCCAGTCCCTCCACCACTCTTGATAAGCTCCAATTTTCGTTTAAGTATTTTAGTGAAATTCCAGTTTAAAGTCAACAATATTATGTAACACTTGGCTAATTGCCAATCACCAGGTGTCAGAAATGTGCCTGATAACCATTCCAGTCATAAGTTTAGGGTAAAAATATGTTGCCTTGGGGGGCATCTTATGTCTTTTGGTTGCAATATCTCTGATCTGACCTATTTTTGTAGGGTTAAGGAAAAAGGCGATCTGGAACTCTCCTTCGTTCACTTTTCTCACTGAATCTTCTATGCCCTGAACATATTTGACACTTTCAGATTTTGAAATATTTCTTGCCTGAATACCCAGTACCCTATCAAATATGACTCCGTGTAAAATCCCGGTATCAATAGTTTTCCATTCAGAATATTCATCTGTTAAAATCGGATCAAGAAGTTTTTTGTCACGCAGTGTCAGAATATAGAGTTTGTTTTCACTCTCACCGATGTACATTGCAATTTTATGTTTATGTGCATCTTCACTGAGTTTTTGTGTTAATGTTTCAGCCTTGCAATCACTTCCCAAATCGCTGATATCAAAAATCTCATTTAACGCATTCTTTATCTTTTCAGGATCAAGATCTAGTATATTTCTGGCCAGTCTGTGTGTTGGTAATATCTGAAGTCCCGGGTCTTCCATAGAGACGCACATCATCATGATATAGTCTGACGGAGAATCTCCGTTACTACTTTGTTCTTTATCACTGCCATTTACAAAATCTCTGTAGAAAAGTGCTGTTTCATAGCGATGGTGCCCGTCCGCAATAAACAGCGCCCGGTCTTTCATTTGTAAAATTAACTCATTAATAATTGCTTTGTCTTTTATGGGCCAGAGCGAATTTCTGACACCATAAATATCTGTAAAATCAATATCATGAGTTACACCGCTTCCCGGATCTCCTTCAGACACTTTATGCAAAAAGTTTGATATTTTACTCCCTTCGTCTTCAAAGAATGTAAACACCTGACTAAGGTTTGCGTTAGTGGCTTTCATCAAATTCATCCTGTCTTCTTTTGGCTTTGAAAGTGTATGTTCATGCGGATAAATTTCACCAGTTTCAAAATCTTCCAGTTTGACTAAAGAAATGAACCCTCTTCGTATGTACTTCTTACCAGATAATGTGAACTCTTGTGCATAGATATAAATAGCAGGCTCCGCCTCCTCTTTCAGAACCTCTTCTTTTCTCCATGTATCAAAGGATTCTCCGGATCTTGTATATTTGTTATTGGATTGATCGTCTCCGGGTAATTCTTTACTCAGGATCAGTCGTATTATGTTGTTCGGATGTAGTTTATAATAGTCATCTCTCTCATTTTCAGATATAACGTCGTAAGGAGGAGTAATCACTTTAGAAATATCTTCTATTTTATCAGGATTATATCGTAATCCCTTGAATGGTAATACCGTCGCCATATATTAGTCCTAATAAGTATTAATGATTTATAGATAAAAAAAGATTTTACCATATTAATCTTTTCTTGAGAATGGCAAAAAAATAATTATATCTATTTTATGACTGTGCCTGTATTGCGGTTATCGCTATAGTATAAAAGATGTCTTCCACGAGACATCCCCTGCTGAGATCGTTTACAGGTTTCTTTAAGCCTTGTATTATCGGGCCTATGGCAATTACGCCTGACGTCCTCTGCACCGCCTTATATGTATTGTTGCCTGTATTTAAATCAGGAAAAATAAAGACGGTCGCATTGCCGGCAACTTTGCTGTCCGGTAGTTTGATTCTGGCCACACCCGGATCAATGGCGGCATCGTATTGTATCGGGCCTTCAATAAGCAAATCGGGCCTTTTGTGCCTTACAATTTCTGTCGCCTCTCTTACCTTATTAACCTCCGGCCCCTTTCCGGATTTGCCGGTAGAATATGAGAGCATGGCAATGTACGGATCTATACCGAAATTTTCAGCAGTATCCGCGCTTGTGATGGCGATATCCGAAAGCTGCTCGGCAGTCGGCATAGGGATGATCGCGCAATCTCCGTAAACAAGCACACGGTCTTTCAGGCACATGAGGAATATACTGGAAGCATTTTTAATGTCGGGCTTTGTTTTAATTATTTCAAATGAAGGCCTGATTGTCTGCTCTGTTGTGTGGACCGCGCCGGAAACCAGCCCATCTGCATCTCCCTTATATACCATCATAGTCCCAAAATAGATTGTGTCCTGCATCCGGTCTTGCGCGTTATCCATTGTGTAATGTTTATGTTTTCTCAGTTCATAATAGGTGTTAGCATAATCCTCAAATTTTTGTGATTCTTTGGGGTTTATGATATCGATTCCGTTATCCAGTTTCAATCCTGACATGGCAACTTTTTTCATAATCAGGTCCTTGTCTCCCAGGAGTATTATATCGGCGATGTCCCTGTCCCTCGCCCACACCGCGGCTTTTAAAGTCCTGTCGTCATCACCCTCAGGAAGGACTATACATTTCTTTTCTGAGCATGCCCTCTCTAATATTTCGTATTTGAATATTTCCGGTGTCCGTTTCCTTATCTTTTCCAGTTTCAGTTTATCGTTTATCTTTTCATAATCGACATGTCTGTATACCAGGTCTTTCGCGATATCAATCTTCTGGAAATCATTTGAAGATACGTTGACCGCAAGAGAGTTGATTTTATTTGCAGCCTCTATTGTGTTGCTCCTTACACTGAAAACAGGAAATGATAAATCAGACAAAGTCCCAATTATATTCATTATATTGTCATTCGGGACAAGATCTCCTGTTAAAACAATTCCCGATATGTTTGGGCAGGAGGGGGAGATCAAGGATGTTATACAGCCAAGTAGTATCTCAGTCCTATCCCCTCCGGTAATAATAAGAGTCCCGTCATTAATGTACTTAATGGCATTTTCAAAGTGCATCGAGGCGATTATGGTTTCAACCGCAATATTAGAAAGAAAACTCTTTCCAAACAGAACTTCTGCATCAAGGCTTCTGGCGATATCGTATAAGCGTGGTTTCGGCAGGGTAATATCATGTGGGACAGTACCCAGATAATCTATTTTCCATTTTTTAAATAACTTTCTCAGCGATTTATCAACTTCTTCAAATCTTTCAGGCTCAACTTTATTGACAATAACACCCAGGAAATCACAGGACTGTTCAACAAATGACTCTCTTGCTGTTAAGAGACCGGAGGATATTTCGGCTATCGACTTTCCATATCCGTCTTCAATAAGGATTATTTCGGCATTCAGATTATTCGCGATGTCAGCATTTATATCAAATTCAAAAGCTGACTTCATCCCTAAATAGTCGGTGCCGTCAATAATAACTATGTCTTTGTCTTTTGCTATTTTTCTGTATGAGTCCTGTACTTTGTGAAAGAAATTTTCTTCATTATTATTTGTTATGTAATTATTTAACTCTTTCATGGAGACCGGGTTAATGCATTTCAATTCGTCTTCAATACAGAATGTTTCCTTTATCATTATTGATTCTTTATCGTGAGTATCTTTTGCTCTGTATTTCTGGCCTATGGGCTTGAAGTAACCGACATTTGTCACCAGGCCCCTGAAGGCATTAATTAACCCAAGGCAGATTATACTCTTCCCGGATTTTGGACCGGTAGATGCCAGGTAGATATTTTTTGCCATTCTGGTTTGTTCCTTTAACGTTAAGGTTTGTCTATAATCTGTGCCGTGTCTCTGGCTATTACCAACTCTTCATTTGTTGGCACACACAACACCCTGACTTTAGAATTCTGAGTGGTCAATTCTCCTTCTATTCCAATAGCTTTCTTGTTCTTATCTTCATCAAAGTCAATACCAAGATATTCCATGTCAGTACAACACATACTCCTTATAAGTGCGGCGTTTTCTCCGATTCCACCGGTAAAAACAATTACGTCCGCACCGTTCATTGTCGCTGAATACATACCGATATATTTCCTGATCCGGTATGAGTACATCTGTAAAGCGAGCCTTGCTCTGTCGTTTCCTTCTTGATACGCCTTAATAAGGTCCCGCATATCAGAACTGATTCCTGAAATTCCAATCAGGCCGCATTCATGGTTCATCAACATGTCACACTCATGCGGGCTGAGCCCCTCCTTCTCCATAATGAAGAGGACCATTGCGGGATCAACATCACCACATCGAGTTCCCATTATCAGCCCTTCCAAAGGCGTGAATCCCATGGATGTATCCATAGATTTACCATACTTAACCGCTGCAACACTGGCCCCGTTTCCAAGATGACACGTAATTATTTTTAATTCCTGAATGCTCTGACCAACAATCTCTGCCGCCTTGTGCGCAACATAGAAATGGCTTGTTCCGTGAAATCCGTATCGTCTGAATCTATACTTCTCATAAAATTTATAGTCAAGTGCGTAAGTATAAACATAATCTTCCATTGTCTGGTGAAAAGCAGTGTCAAATACGGCTACCTGTGGAATGCCTGGCAGCAGTTCTTTACAAACAAGTATTCCCTTCAAATTATGAGGATTGTGAAGTGGAGCGAGTTCACTACAGGCATCTATCTGCTTAATAGTATTGTCTGTTATAAGCACTGATTCCGTGAAATGCTCTGCTCCGTGGACAACTCTATGTCCTATTGCCGCGACTTCACTCTTATCACCAATAACGCCAGACTGGCTATGTGTGATGTCTTCGATAATCTCTGAAATTGCAGAATTATGATCAAGTGTATCGCACTCTCTGGTAAGGTCTTTGTCACCAAATTTGAATTTTATGAGTGATTGTGGCAGTCCGAGCCTTTCAACTATTCCACTGGCCAGAACATTCTCATCGGCCATATTAATAAGCTGAAATTTAACCGAAGAACTGCCACTGTTAATCACCAGGATGTTTAAATGACTTTTTCTTTTCATGTATTATCTGCCTCTGTTTAATTTGAGTAATCTTCCTTTCCGTTTATCCGGTTTTTTAATTTCGCGCTTCCTGCTCTGTATTGTGGTGTCGGGTTGACCTGTATTCCTGGAAAAGCAGCGGTTGGCCTGTTGCCTCAATTACATCACGCCAGAGTTCCTGGTGTGGGGCGATGCGTTTTCTGCCTGAAACTGCCATGCACTTAAACCCCTATAGCAATTTGCCTTATCGCCATAGTCACATCGCATTATTATACTTTTATTATTTGGTACGTCTATGTTAAAACCGGATAAAACGTCCAATTTTTATACATTTATAGTTAGTGGTAATTTGGGACTGTCCCCCACCCCCCCCCAGAACTTCAATGTCGGGCTGGCGAACGGATTCATCCGGGTGTGGAAACGAGCCCTACATATTCTGATCAAGAATCGCTCAGTTCAGGTTAATAGTAAATTAGTAAGAAAAAAGAGTGCTTCCCGAGAAAAAAAAGTTAGAATGATTAACAGAAATCTATGTGAAATAAGTTAGATTACTATAGAGACGAAAGACTATCCTTCGACTCCCTGTCCTTACCGGCCAAGGCGGGCGCTCACGATGACGTCACACTGGGCGAAGTCGAAGTGTTATAACATTGAATTTCCTATGCATCAAGTTAAGCATTCGGCAACTTTTTTTGGTTGATAACTTACGTAGTGTTTTCAGTATATATACAATGCGTTGCATAGACAAAACGAGTTTGTCTATGTAACCCTACAGAATCAAAGACTTTGAAATTACTAATGAAAAAATACTCAATAGATCTTAAAAATTTGAAAAGAGAGGTACGGCTGGACTATTATAAAAGCTCTGGTCCCGGCGGCCAGCACAAGAATAAGACAATGTCTTGTGTGAGGTTATATCACAAGCCTACAGGGATAAGGGTAGTCGCAACGGAATCACGTTCTCAAATTAAGAACAGAGAGCTTGCCTTTAAAAGACTCCAGGTGAAGCTAATGGAATTAAACATCGAAGAGAAAGAGCGGATCCTTACGAGAAAACCCCGCTATGTGAAGGAACAGATTCTAAAAAATAAAAAAAACGATCTGAAAAAAAACAGACCAGAAAAAGAGTTTCCGGGGATGACCCGGAATGAAGGGCTGAAATTTTTTTTTAAGACCGGAGTTTAAAGGCATTGACAGTTGTATTTTATTTAAATACAATGGATGCTTATATTTATGAACTTATAATTTAATATCTAATGAAAAGGTTTATCTCTTTTTTAAAGAACCTTAAAGGTTTAATTGTTTTAGTTTTAATTGCATTATGCACTGCGGGATGTTTCTCTCGAAACAGTGATCGAAAGACCACGGGAGACGAGCCTTTCTTTCAGGATGAAGCAGGTCTTGCTGAACATGGCAAGAAAACGACTCTGGACAGATTGTATCAGCTTGACCCGGGAGATAATGAGTTTAAAATTTCTGACAACTACTATACAGACCCTCCCAGGAAGATCGCAATTCTCCCTTTTGATAATCTGGTAGGAGGTAAATATATCCTGAACTCAGTCCCTATCCCCAGGTTTAGCAAGAAAAAGACGGATGGTTGGAACTGGACTTACGCGAACAGATTGAGAAGGTTTTTCTTTGGCCATTTTGCGTCAAGAGAATTTGTAGATATAGAGCTAATGTATATAGACGGTATGTTGCAGGAACTTGGGGTCTCAACACCCAATGAGTTATATAAGATGCCTGCCCAGGAGCTGGGCAGAATACTTGGCGCTGATGCACTGATATATGGCAAAGTGACAGAATATAAAAACTCCTATTACGCACTCTATAAACAGATCAGGATTGGATTAAGTATCAAATGTGTTTCTACGAAAGACGGCTCTCTCTTTTTTGAAGGCGAACAGGTAAGGCATGACAATGATATCCGTGTGGCAACAAACCCTCTTGATATGGTAATCGCATCGTTCCAGAATTCGATGAGCATGAGAGACGTTTACGCGGCAAGGGCCAGTGAGGAGGTAGTCCGTGAGTTAGTTTTAAGAATCCCTATTGTTAACTCATTTATTGAAGAGGAAGAAAAGCGTATTAAAGAAAGAATCAAAGAGCAACTCTCATTTCTGCCAACGTCGGATACGCCGGTATCTGATAAAGGCAATGATGGCGATACCGCCTTTCCACATGTTCATGACGATATTGAAAAACGTACACAAGCACAGACCTTCCCATCTGATACTCTTAAATATGGAGTACAGTAACCCCGTTCGGGCAGGCGTGTTACGGTATTTTAAATCATTAACTGGTTCAAATGATTTAAAATACCGTAAATCGTGTTGATTGAACCGAAACTTTTAGATTCAGGCTGCCCGCCGGAAAAACGTGTTGGTCTGGCAAGCCTGAACCAGCTACAGAATTTCAATTTCGACCTACTTCGTCGGTAAAAATAAAATAAATAAAGATAGATGGCAAAAAATTGGCCCAACAAATTGATACAAGTGCATGTTTGGATTGGTGCGACTCATAAATCAGATGAGGACGGAGGGATCATCCTCACGTACCCGCTCAGTTATGGTGCACTTCAGGACGGTTTATGTATGCAGAAGATGCAACTTTGTTCTGTGATTGTACCTTTGCTGTTGCTATTAACCTTTCCACAATTGGTTTTGTCAGGTCTTCTTTTACGTTAAGGTCGCCGGGGTTCTCCTGTACGAGATTCAAGATGGTTAATACAAATGCTGCCATGGTATCTATGGGTTGTACAAGAGTAGGTTCTGTCTGTTCAGCGGTCTTGAAAAATTTAAACCTGCCTTTTCTCTCCCCGTGTTCATCTGTATATAGTTCAACAATTGTGTAACTGCCTTTAACTGTCTCAGATAAAACACTGTCAAATAATTTCAGGAGTGCCTCTTTCTGTGTGCTCAAATGCTCATAACCTTGTCGATAATTGCCTTGTGAATCCAGAGCTCCTGCTATTCTGAACCACCCGTGAAATGATATTGTTTTAAAAAATTTCTTTATCTTTCCGCCATATATTATCGGTTCTGCTATTTCTTTCTTCACAAGAAAGTATAGCTTTGGCATATTTGCCGTATAGCTGTAAGACCTGATATCCGCATTGTAGACCAGATATTTAATAAACTCTTTATCTTTAATAGTATATTCATTGATTTTATGGCCAAGTTGTCCCCACTGTTCTATAACATCTGACAATTGGTGTTCGGGTATTTCTAACATCTTCACTGTAGTATATCCGTTTTTTTTGATGTTTACATGTTCTGAGATTATACTGCCTGTATCTGCCTGCCTGTCCCTGATATTTATTATTGCTGTTTGGTATTTAGCGGGTATTGCAGATGTTGCGGCATAAACTTCCTTGTGTCCTATATAGGCCAAAGGAGAAAGAGGGTTTACCGGATTTATTGTAAAAGCTAATATAATGAAGCTAATGTAAATAGTACGTATTATTCTCTGCATAAGTACCGGTCCCCACATTAAGTTTGTTTTTTTAATATAAGCAGTTGTGTTGCGTTAGTTACTCTTATCGGTACTATGAGAAATAACTTTAGTTCTTTTTTGGATTTTTTTATGACTTCGGTTATTTATCAGCTTTGTGCTGTTCTATCTGTTTGAAGGTTATGTCTTCCGGCAGGCGTGTACGTATATCAACGATGGCCAGTGCGAGTTGCTTCATCGTTATGTTTTTTACTTGCCTCAAATCGGCCCCGCGTAAATCGACATCGCGCAGGTCCGACCTTGACAGGTTTGCACCGGTCAAGTTTGCTGCCAATAATTTTGCCTTCTGTAAGTCTGCTCCCGAGAGGTCCACTCCCTGGAGACTCGCGCCTGTCAAATCTGCCCTTTGAAGGTTTGCCTGCTTCAAATTTGCGCCCTGCAGGCTCGCGTTCTTCAAGTTTGCCTTTTGAAGATTCGCCTCCCACAAGTTTGCATCATGCAGGTTTGATGCTGACAAATTTGAATGTGATAAATTTGCTCCCGTCAGATCTGCCTTCTGAAAGGATGACCACGGCATCTCCGCTCCTTCAAAATCTCCCCATCGCAATAACATCCCTTTCGCATCCGCACCTTCCAGCATTTTAATACCTAAAGCGCTTTTCAACCTGTCCTTGTTGTATTTTGGTATATCCCCAAACGTTATACCATCCGGAAATTTTGTCTTTTTATCATATACAGCTACAGCAATCTGCCGGAGGAAGAGATTTTTAGCGCCAGCTAGATTCGTTCCACGTAAGTCTGTTTCTTCCAGATTTGTCCGGGACAGATCCGCCCCGCGTAAATCCGCCTCCTTCAGGTTCGTCGTTCTCAGATTTGCCCCCGATAGATCTGTTCCCTGCAAGTTTGCCCGCGCCAGGTTCACCCCCTGCAGATTGATCCATCGTAGATCTGTCTTTGTCAAGTCAGCTCCTGCTAACGAATCAACACCCAGCCTTCTCTTAAGCTTCTCTTCTTCGTATCCGATGTCGCCTTCCTGCAGTGCTGCCTTATTCCTTTTCACAGTAACAACGTTATGCCTGGAAACCTCAGTTGTATATGCAACTGACAATTCGAAAAGCGTACAAAAACAAATTCCGAAACCTACAATTAGTAAATATCTTTTTGAACTGTTTTTAACCATTTTCAACACGCACCTTACGGCCAATAACACAAAAATACAGATGTCCCCTCCAGCAAAATTGCAAAAGTAATGACAATATTACCAGTTTATTCCTTGTTATCAAACCCTATTGAATTAGATACAATTTCTCATTTATTATTTGCACTTGACATAATGTTAAAACTATCATCAAATAAGTATTATACACTTAGTTGTGTGGCTCTAGTTAGTATGGTAAGAAGATGAGACTTTGATATGGTATACTTAGAAACCTATTTTTTTCTCTGTTTCCACTTTATTTTCTTCAAGCAACTCAGAAAGTTGTTTTGTCAGCTTTTTCGCGTCAAACTCGGCAATCTCGTAGATCCAGTTTTTGTGCCGTGCTGACATCTTTTGTGCTTTTTCCCGGGCTAATAGTTTTGCTTCTTTCTTCTTTAGTTCCTCTTCAGATTCGACAACACCCTGCTCTTTTGTAACTGGTGTTTTGTCTGTAAACTCTGTACTGCATGTTATATATGATTTATCATCTTTTTTTGCTATTTTTAATGTATAAACCGTTGAATCCTTCAAATAGCAAATGTACTCTTTATTAAAAGTCAGCCCTGAATCAGCAGTAGGGTTTTTCATTACATCTTCAAATCTCAAGTTATTTAATACCGTAAACACGCTCTTCGCATCATCGGCTTTCTGCTTTTTGCCCGGTGGAAGATCTTCTATTACAACCCCCTCTGTATCATCTCCGGATTTAAGTTTATAGGTTTCACTTGATGAGCTGACAGTTACAGATTTAATTTCTTGACGATCTACGGTAATAATGTTTCTGTTAACATAATTCATCACATCATCTTTAATCCAGGGTCGATCAAGTGTAACGTATACTTTGTCGCCTGGAATTACTCTGACAAATGTACCGCTTCCCTGGTCCTTGTTTTTGCCTATAATAATACCAACCAGTAGCTCTGAATCAGATGTAAGAAATTTTATTACACTGTTGGCATCTTCTTCCGCCACACCAAGGTCTTTGTGGTTTAACGGATTGTCTGTAAAAAGTCCCTCAACCTTTATGTCCATGCATGATGTTATAAAGCTGTTTATAGCTGCTGATTCAGCGGGGTAATTGTCTTTGTTAACAACAACAAATTGGTTTCCATCACGTTTCAGGGTAAACGCTTTATCGCTGGTCCCCAGACTGATAGTATCAATGTTTGAAGGATCCAGTCCCTGAATAAGGTGGGCTGATGTCTCCATCGCACTCCTGGTTCTGTTAGAAAAATGTGCCTGAACTATTGCCCAGGAAACCATGCATACGGTAATAATACCTAAAATTATAAGTTTTTTATTGCTCATATTGAATGTTTTTCAATCAAACTTTCTGATTTGTTTTTCTGGTCTATGCATCACTTGCATGACTTATATAATGTCTTTTTCTTAAAGATCGGCGTACGCCTAATACTATGGCAATTATTAATATAATTGCCGGAGCCATTAACATATTAAAATTCCTGAGTTTATTGCCAAGGCTTTCAATCCTCTCCCGCCTCTTCATCTTTACATTTCTAAGCTTTCGTTGTGCGTCATGCAATTTAATTTCAAGATCTTTCTTTTTCTGTAAAATCGAACTTCCAATAATCTCCTCATCTCCTTCTTCAGCGCTTGAAACGATAGCGTTCAGTTCATTTTGAAAACCTAGAATTTCAGCATTTATTCTGGCCTCTTCATTTGCCGTTTCTCTTTCTGCCTGTTTTTCAATACGATCAACTACTACAAATGGTCTCCTCATATTGCCACGTGATCTTATAGAGATCAGGTCACTGGATCCTCTCAACTCATCAATTGTATTCAACAAGAGAGTACCGTTATCTCCAATAGCCATACTGCCAATAAATGTCCTTTGATATGCCACCATATCACTTATAAAATCAACGTCTGAGAAAACTGCTACTGTACAATCTTCAGCTGCTTCTGTTTCACCCGTTACCCTCTTTTTGGTGGTTTTGTTCTCTTTGCCTGGGCCTTCAGGTCCAGTTTCGGCTTCTTGTTCATTTGTCTCTATCTCCTCTTCGATCTCAATGCCTTCAGGAAAACTACTCTTAAACTTGCCGGTAAGCAGATATCCCATAATTACCGGCTTTGTACCCTCTACAAACTTATTCATGAGTTGTGATGGGTTTGGCATCATCAATTCATATGGACTGCTGGTAGTCCAGCTGTTACCCTTGTCTGTTGTCGCCAGAAGTGGTCTCCTGTCAATCTTCACAATATCCTCTTTTTCTCCAGAATTATCTACTTCATTTAACACACCGGGAAATAACATTCTTACTTGATTAAGATCAGCGGTAATTACACTGTCAGGATTAAAGCATTGTGAAGTCAAGCCGAGAAAGCCTATTATATTTTCTGGCCTCTGGTTTGCCATTATTGAAGCCTTTAACGCTAAATTACGATCACCGGCAAAAGTCCTTTTTGGCATTTCTACTCCCCAATTACGTAAAAGAAGATTCAAATCCGAACTTTGGGAAGGGGGCACGCCTCTCTGCAATGCCATTTGGTCCGGTTGTTCCGCAAAACAGTGAGGATCAACGCAAATTACTGTCCTGCCACCTTTAAGCACAAACTGATCAATTGCAAATAACGTCTTCTCCGGCAAATCCTTTGGATGAATAACCAGTAAAATATCAACATCCTTTATCTCACTCACATCAGCAGCAATACTGTTTACTTCGTACTGTTTGCGTAGGTGTTCAATGACCGTCCAGGCAGGTTCTGTCTTCTGGCCCTGCATTCGCATCATCTGGGCCATGTAACCACTTACGTTGCTACCCATAACAGGCAATGAGCTTAAAACGCCTAATTTCGTCTTCTGCCTTGTTATTGCGGTATCTATTAAATAACTTATGTCATATTCAATAAAATTTTGTCTTTCAGGAGAAAAGAGAGGAATAGTCTTTTCTACTCCAAACTGTGTCTGCACTACAAGGCCGAAAAAGAAACTCTCCTCATCGGTTATCGGAAATCTCTGCAAACCATATCTCAGGGCCTGTACCTCTTCATCTGAAAACGGTCTTGGATCAATTATCTGCAAATCAACCATACCCTTTGAAGCAGAAACATACTCTTCCAGTAATGACTTTACAAACTGATAGTAGTTATTGAAATACTGGATTTGATCTGACCCCTTCAGAGCAGCGGTTTTCGCGTAATAGAGCTTAACCCTGACCGGCTGGTTCAGTTTGGATAAAATAGCCCTGGTGCCATCTGAAAGCGTATAGAGACCCTGTTCAGTCACATCAACCTTAATTGATTTACCTATATTCTGGCAAATACTTATTGCGCTGAACATAATTACCAGGACAAGGATTACTCCGATAATTACCCGTATAATTCTGTTCATTAACCGGTTTTCCTTTCATCTAACATGAAACTACACGCTGCAATCCATCCGATTATCAATAAAATGAAATAAGAAATATCACTAAACTCCAGGACCCCTTTCTGGATAGATTCAAAATGTGATTGAAGGCTCATGCTGCCGATGGCAGAAACCAGACCGGAAGGTAAGAAAGTTGAAAGATAGTTAAGGGTCGTCGGCATGCCGGCATATACAAGAATTGCACAGGCAACCACTGAAAGTACAAAACTTATCACCTGATTTTTGCTGACCGCCGAAAAGAAACATCCGATGGCAAGAAAGCTTCCGGCCATCAGGGCGCTCCCCAGATATCCCATTATAATTAAGCTGGGATCCGGATCACCTAAATAGCTGACGGTAATAACCATCGGGAAAGTTAAAGCCAGCGCGATTACGAGGAAAAGCCATGCAGCAAAGAACTTGCCCAGGACAGCCTCTATTACGGTGATCGGTAGAGTGAGGAGAAGTTCTATGGATCCGATCCTTCGTTCATCAGACCAGAGACGCATAGATACCGCAGGTACCAGGAAGACAAATAAAAGCGGCATATTCATAAAGAACACCTGCATATCTGCCTGCCTTATTTCAAAAAACCCCTGCTTAAAAGTCAGGTATCCTGAAAAGAAAAGAAAAACAATAAGGAATACGTATGCGACAGGTGTCGCAAAGTAAGACTTTAATTCTCTTTTGAATACGGCATTAAAGCTATTCATTCACTGTTTCCTATGTTAATTAATTTAAATCTCTTTCGTCCTGGTAATTCTTCGGAAAATCTCATCCAGACCGCACTTATACTCTTCCTTTAACTTTTCAGGTGTAGAGTCAACCTGTATCTCCCCCTTCGATATAATAATGGCCCTGGAGCAGACAGCATCTACTTCTTCAAGAATATGGGTAGAGACAATAATACATTTATCCTTAGACATTCTGTTTATCAGCTCCCTGACCTCATGTTTTTGATTAGGATCAAGTCCATCAGTAGGTTCGTCAAGGATCAGGACCTCCGGATCGTGTATCAGTGTTTGCGCTAATCCCACGCGGCGTTTATACCCTTTTGAGAGCGTCTCGATTGTCTGATGATATACGGATTCGATTGAGCACATTGGGACAATACGATCCAACGCCTGTTTTCGCCTTTTGTTCTTAATGTCCCTTGCGTCACACACAAAACCTAAAAAATCACCAACAGTCATTTCATTGTATAATGGTACGTTTTCAGCCAGATAGCCTAAGGACTTCCTTACTTCGACCGGACTCTTTAAAATGTCGTACCCACAGATTGTAGCAGACCCACTATCCGGTTTTAAAAAGCAGGCCAGCATCTTCATCAGCGTACTCTTACCTGCACCATTAGGGCCGAGAAACCCCAACACCTCACCTTTATCGACGTTAAAGGTGACACCGTTAACGGCTACTATAGATCCAAAATTTCGACTCAGTTTATTGATACTTATCATGTGAATAATTTATTATCTATATAATCATTTAATTTAAATATTATATTATAATTTTTTATACAATACACAATTTATGGCTTACTGGTTCCCACAAAACTAAAAAAACTTTTGTTGGGATATAAATCTTTGAAAAGCAACACGTAAACTGGTTATAATTTATCCTTGATCGGTAGTGCTAATACCCATTTATCAAGTTTTTTCGAGTAAATCTCTTCTCTACTATTTTTTTCAACCAATGGCAACTTCAGTTTTACATTAATATCTCTATCTTCTGCTGTTTTAATGAAATCTTCTATTACCTCTCTTACATCATAATCAATACTATTGCTTTTGCTCATATCAATGGTCACACATGTCTTGCCTGGTATCCTTGACAACTCTTTTATAATTGCCCCTTTATTTAAAAAGTTAACATCTTCCGCCAGAGTAATTCTTGTCTGTTTTTCTCCGTTACTTGTCTCGATATGTAAAAAATGAGAATTTTTGTAGTTACGGATTAAAACGACAGCAGCTCCGACACCGCACCCCAGTCCCAGCCCGACCAGCAAATCTACAAAAACTATTCCAAGAATAGTGACGATGAAGGGTAGAAACTGGTCCCATCCAAGTTTATATATTTGAATAAAGAGAGAAGGTTTTGACAATTTATATCCAACCATTATGAGTATACAGGCAAGAGCGGATAATGGTATAAGATTAAGTACACCTGGAATCAATGCAACACAAATTAACAGAAAAACTCCATGAAGAATAGTAGATAGCTTAGTCCTTGAATCGGCATGAATATTGGCAGAACTTCGAACAATAACCTGTGTAATTGGCAATCCACCAATCAATCCTGATATTATGTTTCCGGTACCCTGAGCAAATAACTCCCGGTTGGTTGAGGTAACTCTCTTGTGAGGGTCCAGTTTGTCGGTAGCCTCCACACATAAGAGCGTTTCTAAGCTGGCGACAATTGCAATCGTTGCACCTAGAAAATAAACGTCTTTATTACCTAATTGGCTGAAATCAGGAAAGCTGAATTGTGAAAAAAATGATGAAATACTACCTGCAACCGGAACACTTACCATGTGTTCCGCGCCTATGGTATATTGAGGAAAATAACTTTTTAATATAAGCTGGCAGCAGATAGAAGCGGCTACAACAACTATGGGACCTTGTATCAATTTAAATATGCTATATTTTTTTGTCAGATACAATTCCCACAACAATAAAATCATTAAAGAAATAGCGGCAACTATTACTGCACCTGGAGTTATATGACCGAGAAGAAGTTTCCAGATTAATGTAAATGTGTTTTCACCGTCTACCTGGATAAAAGAATCACTGCCCATCCACTCTTTATCAAATCCGAACGCATGCGGAATCTGTTTTAAGATGATGATGATACCGATCCCGGAGAGCATACCTTTTATAACCGTAGATGGAAAAAAATATCCGATAACACCTGATCTTGCCAATCCAAGTATTATTTGTATCACTCCCCCGATGATAACAGCAAGTAGAAATATCTCGAAAGAGTCCATTCTCTCCAACGCATCCAGAATGATTACCGCCAATCCTGCCGCTGGCCCACTCACTCCATGCGCAGAGTCACTTATCGACCCTACTACTATACCACCAATTATTCCGGCAATAAGGCCTGAAAATAGAGGCGCTCCACTTGCCAATGCAATCCCAAGACACAGCGGCAATGCCACAAAAAATACTACTATGCTAGCCGGAATGTCCTCTTTGAAATGAGAAAACATTCCATGTTTTATTCTTCCACTTTCAATCTCAGCCATCGTATAATCTCCAATACTGTATCTGCTAAAATCAATAGTAAAAGCACATACAGTAATTTTTTATATGAACAGGTGGTACATTGATAGATGTACTCGACACATAAATTTCTGTAAGCACTTCATTGATACCAATCCTGCTTATTATAACAGCTCCAATTAATATTGCGCCTAATATTTCTGTACAGCATTCATGGTGACTTCGAAAATGGGATATGAGGGATTTGGAATATACACTTTCTTACATTTTTTAATATTGTCAATTATATTATTACGTTGATTCTCACCCAACTTTTGGTAATTTGATAATGATCTTATCACCATCGTGCTCCATCTTTACTCTGGTGCTATCAACTCCCTGGGGCACAGGAAATGAACGGCGAAATGTAGAGCTTGAGAATTGTCTGGAATTTCCATTTTTACTTTTCTCTCCTGATTTTTTCTCAACGGTACCGGAAATCTTTATCTGTCCATCTTCCACACGGATATCGAGTTTTTGATCAGAAAGACCTTTGATAATAACGTCGTAATAGACAAAGTCCTCATCTTCTCTAATTTGAATATCTCCGGGATCTCCTCCTCCAAACTTATTCTTAAACCACGAATCAAAAATTCCACCACCTTGATCATCATCGAGTTTACCAAACTGCCGCATCATGCTCTCCTGCATTCTTCTCATCTCATCAAAAGGGGATTTACTGGATCTGAAGAAATCATCATCAAAGAAAGAATCAAGTGTTTTATCCATACTTTCTTCATGATTGGATAATTTGTCAATGGTAGTAATTTCATATTTTCCATTGGTCCTATAGCTTTGTACAGCAAACAGTACTGCGGCGCCGAGGGCAAAACATAACACACCGATAGTTATCTGATATTTTAACATTACGAACATCCTTTCTTAATGAACATATTACTCACAAAGACTTCCCAATAGCGATAAGAACCGCCAGGAACGCTCCAAAATCACTTCTCCAATTCCACGATTAAAAACCTCTTCATTTAAAGGTAGATATGGTGGCTCCATATTACGCTACCGGTACCACCATTGAAAACGAAAGAGACAGACCTTTTATAGCCATAATGATCGTTTACAGTATAGCTACTATAAAATATCCTGCTGACCGGCTTTGATTCCTTATCCGTGATGCTGCGGTGGCAGTATATTTCAGTATTTTATCATCTATCGTTATAGCATGTTGGGTAACAACCTTGTTAGGAGGACCAAGAACACCACTCTTCTTCTGACTTTCAGAATTTTCCTCATTATTTAGGGTCCGAGAAAAAATAACTTTACAATCTTGAGGCCAGAATTCTCAACAATTAATTAGTCGATATGTATCCACCGTTTGGAAGAAGTGTATAGTTCCACTTTGGTATAGTGTTATGTGGCCTAATCTTAATAGTCTTGAAATCTTCATCTGAAATTTTTTCCCTTTTATATAATTTTTTCTAATCAGGTATGCTCTAACGTTTAAACCCGTATTGGTTTTTGTACTTCTTATATACTTCAAAACAGTTTCATAACTTTTTAGTGGAGTGCCTTGCCAATTTTTAGATATTTCACTAAACAACCTATGTTCTATGGGATGCCATTTTGAGGCTCCGGCTGGATAATGGCAAACTGTAGCTTCCATACCATATTTATTGCAGAGTAATTCATTCAATTTTAACTTCTACATTCTGGATCTATAGCCGTTCGTACCTCCAGAATCTACTAAAATTAGTATTTTTCCAGAGTGAGGATACATCCTTTTGCCATAGCATTTCCACCACTTTATAATATTTTCCACTACGAATTCGGATGTTTCACTTGAAGTAAATTTGTTTTCTTTTTTATCCCAGAGAGATTGGGATACATGTACAAAACCTTCATATCGCTGAACATCAAGTATCCCGCCGGGAATGGCTCTTCCTATGCCATAGTTTTTAAAGTCGTGATCAAAAACTAAATCGGATTTTTTTTGTATCTGGTTCCTGGATTTCTAAAATTGCCTATCATTTCTTTAGATTTTGTATCTACGCTTATCACAGAATAACCATGTTTTACAAACTCCTCACGCTTGTTCTTGCTATACTCAAACTGCTCGTTTCTTTCTTCCCGCTCTTCCTTTCTTAGCTTTTTGCCTCCATTTGATATTTTTTTACTGTTACATCGAAGAGAATAGTTCGACTCTTTGATTAATGTCCCAACCGCTTTCCTGCTGACTTCAATTCCAAGAAAAGTCAATTGTTCTGCAATTTTTCCAGGCGTTCTTCTTATCCACTTCACGCCCTTCCCTATAGGATCTCCTGTTTTTTCATATTCCATGAGATTTTCAATCATCTTTTCTATTTCCAGGCTTTTTTTTTATGGGTCTTCTGCCACCTCCTTTTTTACGAACACGTTCAACCTCTAAATCATAGTCCATAATTTCTTTTCGTCCTTTTGCAACGGTGTGGCAATCAATCCCTAAGAGTTTTGAAATTATTTGATCTCCGCCATATCCTATCTTTATTGCTTCCAACCCTGAATAAAGGCGTTTTTGCTTTTCATTGAGAAGGCTTGAAAACAATACTATTGCTGCTTCCAATTCATGTTGCAGCAAACCATCTTCAACCTTTCCTGATTTGCAATCTTGATCATACAAATATTCCCTTCTGCGAATCACTTGTTTTGTTTGAACATCTGAACTTATCGAGAAATAAACGTAAACACCAGCTATCCTTTTTCTACAAAGACACTTCCTCTTAAAAAGGTTAATAAGGGACTCTTTAACGGAAACATGAAGAATATCATCAAGCTCGATAACCGAATATCCCTTCTCAGATTTCATTACAAATACTTTTGTAGTCTCCAACAAGGTCCCGTAGGTTGAAAACCAAACAGATTGAGAAGACCACAAACCGAGATCGTCAAACTTGATAGTCTTCTCAAGCGCATAGTATTTTCCTCGGTGAGAATAACTTGTTCTCAAGGGCAATTCCCTCAACTTCCTAAATACCGTCATCCGAACATCCGTGCCCAATACTTTCTTTAAATCCTCCATCGTGGCGATTTTATACTGTTCAAGATGCCTTTTTATCCTTGCTGACGAGTAAGTCCCTGTCTTTGCCATGTTACAATTTCTCCCATATTCTTATAATAAGATGAATTGTAACATGGCGAGGCTGTTTGTGCAAGCTTGACTATACCAATCTCTCCTGGTTTTTAAGCGCTCATTACACATTTTAGCAAAATGCGCGAAATCATATGCTTGTGACAGTTCTGCTAAAGATTGTAAAGTTATTCTTTCTTGAGCCTTTAGTTCACTTAGTACAATAGGATTCTGTAAAAAGTAAATACAAACTAAACTAATGTAAGAGCCGATATATTTACCAGAAGGAAATAAAATTATAGTTTAAAGAAAATATTTCATTAAGTTTTCTGGAACTACTCAGAAAATGGTATATGAGGGAACCATAAAATAAAGTTTTTAAAATCTGTTTCTTACTCTCCCGGTGTTACTTTTTACCAGGTTTAACATAAATAAAGTCTTTATTTATGTTAAAAATGTCCTTGCTGATTCCTGGAACATTCAAAAATTCTTCTACCGTTTTAAAATTTCTAACAGTCTCACGGTACTTTATAACAGCGTCTGCTTTAGCGAGATCGACACCGCCAAGTGTAACTAATTCATGCCTGTCAGCAGTATTGATATTGACCTTGCCATAAAGTATTTCTCTAGACATAGCCGGTCTACTAGTAACGCTAATAACAAAAATAAAGATTATAATGCTAAACAGTAATTTTTTATTATTAAACATTTTTAACCTCCTTTTAATTAAAAAAGTTATTCATGGCCCCTCATATACCATATATATTCTTCTTTTTTTTGCTCTTAGCAAAATTGATTTTCAAGACTTTCTTTTAATCTGATGAACATAGCTTCTCCTTGCCAATCTTGCAAAGAGCCCGTAAGAAACGGTAAAAATGTAAAAAAACTAGTCAAATTTTTATACAACCTCGGTTTTAAATTTGTTCCCATGGTGTTTTCAAATTTACTTCCTAACCCATGCAGAAATTTAATCAGTTCTATTATCATTGTCCTAAATAACTAATAGGCATGAAGTCGCTTTACATACTCTTTTTTGTATTTTGCTATACAATCAAAAAAATTACTTTGTTACATATTCATGTTGATAGTCAATGCTCTGTCAATCTACGGTAATCAGTGAGAAGGCACAATCATCCTCTATAGTTGAATATGGTAACAAGGCTTATTTAGAAAAACATTATGGGGGAGAGAAAATACTCCCCCATAAAACTTCTGCACAATCATTCAGATTTAACTTCAATCTTTCGTACATTTTCCTGTGCTTTTGTGCTCTTAGGCAGATTTATTTTGAGCACACCTTTCTTAAAAGCTGCCTTGATGTTCTCCTGCTCAACTTCGCAGGGAACCTGCAGGGAACGGTAAAAAGACCCATAGCTTCTCTCTACATGATAATACTCTTTATCCTTTTCCTCTTTCTCCTGTTTCTTTTCTCCTTTAATAGTGAGTACATCGTCTCTCAAAGAAATATCAACGTCATCTTGATCCATTCCCGGTACCTCTACGGTAACTTCAATCTCTTTGTCATTTTCACTTACATTCACCTTTGGTGAAAATTCGACTAACCTCTCTTCCTTAAAAGGCAGGGAAGGAAATCTGTCGAAACCTCTAAAGAAATCATCAAATAATCGGTCCACTTCTCTATGAAGCGTAGCAACAGGATGTTGAAGTTCAGGTTGCATCTGCTGCTGTTTCTTCCTGTTCCATGTTATTAAATCTCGCCAAGCCATTGTAGGCCTCCTTTCTGTTAAAAATTAAAGTTTTCGATGTGTAGGAATTATTTCAATTTACGTCATCGTGATGACTCAATTTAATCATCCATTCCTTGTTACTTACTGAAAGAAACCTTATGCCAATCTTAGTTACTTGATCTCAATCTTCCTTGGCAGAGATTCCTCTGCCTTTGGCAATGTCAGAGTCAATACTCCATCAGAGAGATTCGCGTCAATCTTTGCCGTATCGATAATGTTTGATACGGTGAATCTTCGGGTATAATGACCTACATTATACTCGGTATATACCGGATTAAGATTTTCATAAGGTGAATGGTCTATCTTGGCATCAACTTCCAGGTTGTTATTTTCAAGAGTGATATTTACATTTTCCTTTCGAACGCCCGGAACATCCATAACTACCACAAGGCTTTTTTCCGTCTCTGCAATATCAGTCTTAGGAATATAATACTTTCCCGGTACGGTTCTCTCCCCGGCATATTCGGTTTTTTCCGGCTTCCTGTTTTCAGCTTTTGTTATATCTTTCGTTTCCTTACTCATGATATCCTCCTTTCAAATAATTATTGGATTGTAATCTGTTTTGGTTTGTCTGCTTCCGCACGTGGTAGAGTAAGTAAAAGAAGACCGTCCTTATATTCCGCTTTTACCTTATCGGCTTCAACGTTAACGGGCAGTCTCACTGTCCTGTCAAATTTCGAGGAATCGCGCTCAACACGGTGATAGCTGGTATTTTCACCGTACTTTATGGTGCGTTCTCCTGCAAGTCGTAATGTGTTTCCTTTCACTTCAATATTCAGGTCCTCCTTTTTTACACCGGGTAATTCGGCGACCAGAACCATTTCGCCATCCTTCTCAAAAATGTTGACCGGTGGATTCACACCTCGACTCGTTGTTGCGCTATCAAAAAATCCTGTATTAAATGAACGATCCATTGCTTCCTGTAAACCTAATAATGTTTCAAGTGCTCCTGGTAATAACATGTTAGACCTCCTTTCAAATTTAATAAAATTTCTCTTATAAACCATTTTTGAATGTTGAGATGCGGGACAAAACCCCGCATCTCAACATGTTACAAATTCAGGCACTCTTAACGGCAATCTTCTTTGTCTCTGACTTCTCCATCTTTGGCAGAATAATTTTAAGAACGCCCTGATGTTCCTTCGCTTCTACCTTCTCTTTGTTGACTTGTGCAGGAAGTTCAATTGTACGGGTGAAACTACCATAAGTCCTTTCAACCCGATGATAAGATTTTTCCTTCTCTTCCTTCTCTTCCTTTTTTTCTCCCTTTATTATCAGCATGTCATTTACAATTGAGATATCAATATTTTTTGGATCAACTCCGGGGATTTCAGCATTTACGATAATATCGTTGTCTGTTTCAGCGATATCAATATCAGGATTCCATCCACCCCCAGGAGATTTTGTATTCCAGAAGTTATCAAACAGCTTGCTCATATCATCATTAAATGCATCGAATAAAGGTAATCTATTCAATCTTATTAATTCCCTTTTCATTTTATGTCCCTCCTTTAAACTAAGCGTTATTGTAATTTTATATTTCTTTTTGAGATCTTTTCTCTCTTTGTTTATTAAACGTAGCAAGGGGTGTGCCAAAATATGCAAGGTGCTATAAACACATGACTTGTGTGTTTGATCACAAAAAATAGTATCTTTTTAAGCAAAAACGGGAATGAAATTTCCCTTTTATGCTGGGTTTTCATTCTCATATAGAATAAACTGTAGGAGAAAGCGGAACAAGTGTTAGTGGTATGATGTTATTGTTTATGAAATATGGACTTATATATATGATGATTAAATTACAAAAGGGAACAATGATTCCCTTTTGTAATTTAATAGTGTATTTGCTTCCATTTGTATTCGTCGGGGTTGCTGATCCTGGCGGTTACCATGTCCTGTCTGTTGTAAGCCTGAATATGGCCCTTTCTTTCTGAGCTGTCCGGGTCAAGGGTGTTTACTATATTTCCCTCTTCATCCTGCTCAACGATCTTTAGCTTTTCAGGATTCTCTGTATAAAACCAACGCTCATCCATACCCTCTTCCTGCGGACATGTCCACAATGCATGGTCTTTGTAAATATGTAGAGTCGCGATATTACTGCCTGTTTCAACATCCCAGAACATCACCGTTCCATCTTGACTGCCGGTGATAATGTGGTTAGTTGTCGTGTCATAACAGAGACCGATAATACCCGCCTTGTGACCCTTGAAAACATTGACACATTGTCGGCTTTCAAGGTCCCACTGCCTGCAGGTCATATCATTGCTTACGGTAAAGGCGTAGCTCCAGTCATTATTCGTTACTACATTAAAAACAGTTGTTGTATGGCCGGTGAAAGTCTTTATGCATTTGCCGCTTTCAATGTCCCATGATTTGGCAGTGTTATCTTCGCTACATGAGATTAATTTATTTTCTGTAGGATGAATAACAATAGCAAGAATATATTCATTATGTCCTTTTAAATCCCTGGTAGAGTTATCCTCCCTGTTGTGTATTCTAATCTCTTTCCCGTTCGCAATAGCAAGATACTTGCCGTTATGATCCAGATGACAAATATAATCAAAACCTGAGAGCGTCTCAATACATTCACCGGATGTGGTGTCCCACTCCTTTACGGCGCCACCATGGTCACCGCTAAAGAGCCGTGTGCCATCATTAGTTAATGCTATACTATAAACCCGACACTTATGGCCCTTGTAAATTACCTGGCATTTCCCTGTTTTAAGGTCCCATTTTCTTGCTGTCCCATCCCAGCTGCCGGTATAGAGATATTTGTTGTCATGGCTTAGACACGAAGCTCTTACCATACCTTCATGGCCAATAAAGGTTTGAAGGGGCGTCAACCATGGTCCCGCTAAAGAGCCGTGTGCCATCATTAGTTAATGCTATACTATAAACCCGACACTTATGGCCCTTGTAAATTACCTGGCATTTCCCTGTTTTAAGGTCCCATTTTCTTGCTGTCCCATCCCAGCTGCCGGTATAGAGATATTTGTTGTCATGGCTTAGACACGAAGCTCTTACCATACCTTCATGGCCAATAAAGGTTTGAAGGGGCTTGCCGGTTGTAAGCTCCCACAGCTTTACCATCGCGTTGCCACCGGCAGTCACCAGAAACCGGCCATCTTTGCTTATACATAAAGACCTGATTGCTATCACATCACCGCTTCCAAGGGTATTAATACACTCTCCGGTTTTTACATCCCAGACCCTGGATGTATTGTCAAATGATGATGAAATGATTTTTTCATCATCAGATATAAAATCAAAGGCCGTAATGTCACGAGTATGACCATTCATCTCCTTGATGAGCATACCAGTCTTAACATTATAGAGACGAATTGGCTCATGACCTATTGAATTGGAATTACCTTCGGCCACTACAAACTTTCCATTTTTAGAATAGGCTACTGCCCATATCTCAGAGTTAAACGTGTCGAATTCTTTAATCAACCTACCGGTTTCAGCATTCCAGAGTCTAAGCAGTTTGTCTCTGCTTCCTGTAACTATATACCGGAAGTCGGAGCTTAAAGCAAAGCAATCAATCATTCCCCCATTCTCCTGAATAATCGCCCTTACACGACCTGTGATGACATCCCATTCAAGCAATGTGCCGTCAGCGCTACCGGATAATATCTTTGTTTCATCCTGGTTAAAGGCTACTTTAAAAACACTATTTGTATGTCCCTCATATGTTTTAACCACAAGATCGGTCTCTAAATTCCAAAGTTTTACTGTTCTATTCTCCAAAATTTGTGTCGTTTGTATTACTTGAATCATCTCCACCCCAATCCGGTGGATAAAGCCCGTCTCTTACACATCTATGAAATGTTGAATATGGCCAATCATTGACACTTTTGACCAAACCATGCTTTACCGGGTTAAAGTGTACGTAATTCATATGCTTATTAAAATCATCTTCATCACGGACCATGTGCTCCCAGAATCTCCGTTGCCAAATTGTAGATTCACGATATTTACGCTTTGAGTTAGTCATCCATTCATCTTTATACAAAAACCCTTTGGTTCTTTTTGAAAACCATGCTTTGATCAATCCCCAGCGCTTTGAGAAATCACTATCTCCTTCCGGTAGTGACCAAATACAATGAAGATGTTCCGGCAGCAACACCCAGCTATCAATTTTAAATGGATATTTTCTCTTCACCTCATTAATAACTTCATGAAGAATGTTTCGACTTTCCAGTTGGGTCAGAAAGCGTTGCCGATTAAATGTAACAACCGTAAAAAAGAAAGTCCCACCGGGTACAAATGCTCTTCGAAAGTTCGGCATAATTATTTTCACCTTCCGTACATTTTTTTTGTAGGGCAGGCAATGCCTGCCATTTTCATCTAAACACAAATAAAAAGGTAGGCAGTGCCTACCCTACTGGTGTAAAGGCAACTGGATGGTCCAGTTTTTAAATCACGCCTCAACTTTGTGTCATTATACAAAAAAAAATACCACCCATTCAATGTACATTATCGTTAATTCTGTGAAAAATATTGGGTATTTAGAATGTACTACATCTTGTAGATATGGGCAATGGCATTGAATTAGCGATTTTCTTGCAGACTGTTTTTTATCAATTTTAACTTGATGTGCGGGAATCCAGATTGAACGAGTCACATAGATTCCGAGGAATTCGGGTATGACAAAAGCGGTATACGTAAAAACCTAACCGGATGACGCTGAATAAAATAGTAGTAACACAGTTACTGCACTCCAGCTTTCTTGAAGCAGGTTATTATTAATGGCAGCAATGTTCTACTGCCAGATTGGATAGTTTCAGTATTAAACTTGAAATACCTATAAACATTAGAAAAATGCCAATGTATATTGATGCTTTACCGTTAAAATGTTTAATTGGTTTTTTAACCAATAGTGAAATGCCGGAAAGTGCGGGTAGAGTTCCTATCCAGAAAGATGTCAGTAGTACCCCACCCCAGAGTGGGTTGTTTGTCGCGACCGCGATTAAAATAAAACCGTATAACCATCCACACGGTAACAGGGGACTCAACAGACCTATGAAGAAACTTGAAACAAAATGAGAGGTTTTACTTTTTAGTAATCTGCCAACCCTATTCTGGTAAAAAAGCCTCAGGAAAGCAGGTTGTTTAATATGTAATTGCCCTTTTCTCATGATGTTGAATCCAATAACCAGGAAACTAATACTTAAAAAAACCGTTGAGACAAGAGAGATATATTTCATCTCAGAGTTGATAAACTCTGATCCCAGGAATCCGGCCAGAGCGCCCACACTGAAATAACCAAGCAGGCGTCCAAGGTGATAATTTAACAGGCCCTTTCTGCTTTGCGCACCTGCTGTCATTGCCAGCCCTCCGCACATTCCGACACAGTGTATACTGCCGATAATGCTGGCTGCAATAATTGAAAAAGGTACCATGGCGGGCAGCATGTCGTTTATCTTATTAAGTATATTATTAGACAGGTCCAGCAAGTGTAATTTCCTTTCTATATTTCTGTGTTCTCTCTTTTGATTTTGTCACAATGTGTAATATGAATTTATGGTAGCTTCTTCCCTCTAAAATCGACTTTGGGAATTTTATAAAAATGTGATTTTTCTTTGCCTGGCCAGGTGGAATTGTAACCGGAAGCGTTACCGCAATAACTTCTATCTCTTTGCTTATAATATGTTCTGATCGTATGATATCAACTTCAATTTTTTCAGTACTCTGGTTTTTAAAGTTAAGCGTAAAATGGTTTGCGATTAAAGTTTTCTCTTTTGCTGTTTCAAGCACCTGATAAGGGCTTTCATGTGCCCTCAAAACAGTGATGTCTAAACCTGATCTGTTAAAGATAAACAAGAACAGTCCGATAACTGAGAAAATAGTCAACCCGAGGTAGATATTTGTCTTCATCTTCCAGAAGATTTTTTTTTTGCCTTTCAGTCCGTTTTCAGATTCATATCGTATAAGCCCCTTCGGTTTATTTGTTATCCGCATAATCTCGTTACATGCATCTATGCAGGAGGTACAGGCGATACATTCCATCTGGATACCGTTACGAATATCAATGCCTGTGGGGCAGACAGCAACACATTTAAAGCAGTTTATACAATCACCCCTCTCTTCAGATTTAACATTTCCCCCCTTTCTAGGCTCTCCTCTCTTTGCATCATAAGCAACTACAAGAGAATCCTCATCCATTAACACGGACTGAAGCCTGCCGTATGGACATATGATTGTGCAGAGGCGTTCTTTAAACCATCCGAAGTTCAGGAGAATAATGAGTGTAGTGGTGTTTACTATTAAAAAGGTAAAAATGTTTTCAGAGGGTGAGCCCAGGGACATTGACAGGAGCTCTCCAGGACCGGTAAAGTATGCAAAAAAGGTGTGCGACAGGATTAAACTTACAGTGAAAAACAGAAGCCATTTGACAACTCTCTTTAAAATTTTTTCTTTGTCAAAAGAGGTTTCGTGAAGCTTCTTTCTGGCAATGTGATTCCCTTCCACAAGAGTTTCAATCCTTCGGAATAGTCCATCGACAGGGATTGTCTGAGGACAGGCCCAACCGCACCATACTCTTCCCCAAACCGAAGTAACAAATAACAACGCCAGAGCAAAACCAGCTAATACAAAGAAAAGCAGTGGCGCGTCGTGTCCCCAGAAACTGATACCAAAGAACGTAAATCTGCGATCGGGTATATTAATGAGGATGGAAGGTAAGCCGTTTATTTTAATCCAGGGGAGCAGGATGAAAACGACTATTAACACCCATTGAGAAAGGTTCCTGTATTTTCTAAAGAAACCATGTGCCGCCATTGGGAACTGATTTATGTGAAAACCGTCTTCCGGGTGTTTTTGAATACTTTCCTGCATTTTATTCTTCTACAAGCTCACCGTCAGGTTCTTTTGCATTGTCTACCTTTGTCCCTTGTATCGATTTTATATAAGCGGCTATATGCAGGATCTCTTCTTCAGACATTCTCTCTTCCCATGCGGCCATACCTTTTTCCGGAATTCCTGTTCTTATAGAAACTGCTATATCGCTAATCTTCCCTTTGCCATGCAGCCAGTAATTGTCAGTGAGATTTGGTCCGATCATGCCTTGTCCGGAATCCCCATGGCAGAGGGCACATTGATCACTAAAAATCTCTCTTCCATCTGCCAGGGCATCAGGATCTTGCAATAGAGATGAAAGTTCACTTTCGTTTACTTCAGGTTTTTGTATAGACGCTTCTGTCGATACCTGTGACTCTGTTTGCGCTTCTTTTAATTTTATTGCATAAGATTCCAGAATTTTATTCTTGCTGTTACTTCCAAAATGATAGCCGGTAAGGAAAACAGCCAGCAGGGCGGTAAAGTAGAAAATATACATTAACCATTTAGGGCAGGGGTTATCATATTCAGTGATACCATCGTACTCATAGCCCTCTAATAACTTGTCTTCAAACAGTTGAGTTTTATCTTCACTCATGTCAGATTCTCCTCACGAAGTGGTAGTTGAGATAAATAATCATAGTGTTTTTTCGAACCTTTTCTGTAAATCATAAAAACAGCACCTATAAAGACAGATAAGAATAAAAAAAGTGCGATTGCTATTAAATATATATTATTATATTGGGATAATGCCAGCTGTTTCATATTATTCTCCTCCTTTCTGCCCAAGGGCCTGTAGGTAGGCGATCAAAGCGGTTATCTCCCTGTCTGATACGTCTAATTTTACTCCCTGCTTTTTCAGGCCTTCTGCAATCTTCTTTGCCTGTTCTTTTGCGTGATTATCCGCATTAGACAGGTCCTCATCTGAATAAGGAACACCCAGTTTCTTGAAAAGTGATACTTTTCCCCCCAAACTGCTGAAATTGATTTTTGATGTAATCAGCCAGGGGTAAGCGGGCATAATCGATTCTTTAATAACCGCTCGTGGGTCTTCCATGTGCATGTAGTGCCAGAGATCCGGATATTTTTTGCCAAGCCGCGCCAGATCAGGACCGGTACGTTTAGAACCCCACTGAAACGGTCTGTCATACATGGACTCTTCGATTGTAGACCTAGGTCCATATCTCAACTCATCAGAATGTAGTGTGCGAATCATCTGAGAATGACAGGTAAAACAGCCTTCTTTCACGTATATGTCTCTTCCTGCCAGTTCTAATGGTGTAAAAGGCTCAACTTTCTTTTCTGTTTTAACGTATTTATTTATAGAGAGCGTTGGCACAATCTCTATTATTGAGCCGACTAATATGGCGATAAGGGCCAGAATAGTAAATGTGGCAGCCATTCCTTCAAGTTTTCTATGTCCATGTTCAACATGAACCGGTGCGGTTGAGGATGTTTTAACTTGTACGGTATCGTCTGGCAGCTCTTTTGGCGCCTGTTTTATCGTTTTATAAACATTATAAAGCAGGAGAATAAAACCCCCCAGGAACAAGATACCACCTAACGCACGGAAGAGGAATAGAGGGAAAATCCGTATTACCGTTTCCACAAAATCCGGGTATACAAGACGGTCATTTGCATCCACAGCTCCCAGCATTAAACCTTGAGTAATTCCAGCTGCCAACATGGAAACGTAATAAAAGAGTATTCCCAGGATACCAATCCAGAAATGGATGTTTGCCAGTGTCTTACTGTATAATTCAGTTTTCCATAATCTTGGTACGATAAAATATATCATTCCAAAAGAGAGAAAACCGTTCCAGCCCAGTGCTCCTAAATGTACATGTCCAACTATCCAATCAGTATAATGTCCCAATGCATTTACCGCCTTTATCGATAAAAGCGGCCCTTCAAAGGTGGCCATTGCATAGAAGGTTATGGCTGCAACTAAAAATTTTATGATAGGATCTGTTCTCAATAAATGCCATGCGCCTCGAAGTGTCAGTATTCCGTTAACCGCTCCTCCCCAGCTTGGAGCCCAAAGCATAATGCTGAATACGGTAGCTAATAATTGAAGCCATTCTGGCAATGCGGTGTTTAAAAGGTGATGGGGTCCCGCCCAGATATACATGAAAATGAGAGACCAGAAATGTATGACTGAAAGTCTATAACTGTAGATGGGCCTGTTTACTGCCTTGGGCAGATAATAGTACATTAAACCCAGGAAGGGAGTGGTTAAGAAAAAGGCAACGGCATTGTGTCCAAACCACCATTGAACAAGGGCATCCTGGATACCAGCAAAAACTATGTAACTTTTGAATGGGCTTACAGGTATACTTATTGCGTTCACAATATAGAGAAGCGCAACAGTAACAATAGTAGCTATGTAGAACCAGATAGCTACATACAGATGTTTTTCATTACGTTTTAGTAGTGTGCCAAAGAAATTGATGGCAAAGACAACCCAGATTAGTACAACCGCAATATCTATAGGCCATTCCAATTCGGCAAACTCTTTACCCTGCGATAAACCAAGGGGTAGCGTAATTGCGGCTAAAGCAATAATAAATTGCCATCCCCAGAAATGAAGTAGACCCATTCCATCAGAAAACATCCTTGTTTTCAAGAGTCTTTGTGTAGAATGATAAATACCAGCAAAGATGGCATTTCCAGCAAAAGCAAAAATTGCTGCATTGGTGTGTAATGGTCTTAAGCGACCAAATGTTAACCATCCGGTAATGTTAAGCTGTGGAACTGCCATTTGTAAAGCGATGATTATTCCCACCAACATAGCAATTGTTACCCAGAATATGGTTGCAAGGGTAAACATCCTGACTATTTTGTCATTATATTTAACCAGGACCACGCCGGAGTTGGTATCATTCGAAGAGCTCATTTTCCTGTTCCTTTCCCATAATTTGGAGTTGGTTTCAAATCTTTACTTTCTCTTGTTTGTCATTCCAGTCATCAATCAGTATCTTATGGGCAGGCGTTTCAAGGTCATCGAATTGTTCCTCTTTGACAGCCCATAAGAAAAAAAAGACAAAAAACGATACTAAGATAATTGCAATAGGAATCATAACATATAGAATCGTCATCTGTAATAACCCATTTTATAAATATAAATGTATTTGGTACTATTGTGCCTGGCAAGCAGCCTGACTTAAATATTGTAATAAGCTTTACAGCTTCTAAACAATAATGATTGTTGGTTGGTCATTCTATCAAATATAGTTTAATTGTTAAGTGAAAAATTTATTTTGTTAAATCTTCTCAAAAACCTTGTTCCCAGGGCAGAGGAAGACAGTACTATTATTGAACTGGCTGGCATCAATATCGCTGCCGTAAAAGGCGAAATATAGCCCAAAAGGGCTGCAACTCCACCGGCAAAATTATAGATAAAAGAAAAAACAAGATTTCTTTTTATGACGCGAAAGGTGTTCTTGCTTAATAAGATCAAGTCTTTTACCGGTGAAACTCCTTTTCTGGTGACATAAATATCGGCGGCAACTAAACAAGTTTCCACGCTCCCCTGAACTGCAATACTCACAGTATCAGAAGACATGGCAAGCGAATCGTTTGCTCCATCCCCAACCATTAAAGAGTCAGGGAAATTTTTTATTATGTCGTTTTTTCTCTCAGGAATAAGATTCGAGGAAAACTGTTCATTTGCTATATGAAGTTTTTTTGCGACGCTTGAAACAGGTATACTTTTGTCACCGGACAAGATGTGTGTCTTTATGCCCATGGAGTTTATATGGGCAATTGTCTCTTTTGCGTCACTATGAAGCCTATCACCCAGGCATGCGTATACGATAAGTTTTCCGTTTTTATATATAGAAACAAGGCTTGATATAATGTCAGTATCATCTTTGTCATTTCCATCAGGTAACGCTGATACTATTTTGTAATTATCATTGTCTATTATTCCGGATATTCCGGATCCGGGAATTTCTCTTAAAGAGTGGACGGGCAATTTCTTTATACATTTCTCTTCGAGGTGCTTTACTAAAGTTCTGGCTATAGGATGCTGTGAATACACCTCGATTGAATAGATCGCATTAAGAGTTTCCTGATCAGGAATATAATTATCCGATTCTGCAAAGAGAGGAGATTTCCATGACAAAAACTCAAAGTGACCTTGAGTAAGCGTACCAGTTTTGTCAAAAAAAGCATTTTTTACATAATTCAGTTTTTCAAGAGATTCGGCATTTTTTATTAAATAGCCTTTCCTGGCGGCTTTTTTTAATGACAAGCTTTGTGTTAGTGGTGTTGCGAAGGCTAATGCACATGGACAGGCCAGAATGATTAAAGCGAGAGTGCGTTTAATCGCTTCAGTAGGGTCTATATTAATATAAAAGGAGAAAAACAGTGCTCCTGCTACAAGGATGAAAATGCTGAAATATTGTGCTGCCTTATCGGTTAATGAAATTAATGGGGTTTTATTATAAATCTGCTCCTCTACTTTTTTCAGTATTTGTCCGATTCTGCTGTTACCAGCAGTATGTTTTACCAGAATTTTTGCATAACCCGCAACAACCTGAGTGCCTGCATAGATGGAAGAATCTTTAAAGAGCTTTTGAGGAAGGCTTTCCCCTGTGAGGATAGAAGGGTTTATATTTACCCATTCGTTCAAGACGATTCCATCAGAGGGGACACGTTCTCCCTCCTTAATAAGTACTTTATCATCAACGTTTAAATTTCTTGCGGGAACTTTGTCATAATCATTACTTTTGTTATTCCAACGGTGACAGATTTGTGAGTCAAGAAATGTTTGCATATATGAACTATTTATAAATGTCTGTTGGGTTCTACTCAATAGATATCTGCTTGCTAAAAGTAGAAAGATTAGTGTCGATAGCGAATCAAAATAGAAATCATCATTGCCCTGGATTAAATTAAACAGGCTTAGAACAAAACCAATAATTACTGCTACCACAATTGGCAAGTCTATACTTGGACGTCCCGTTTTCAGCGAACGCCACAGACTTCTATAAAACGGCTGGGCACAGTAGAGGAGTACAGGTAGAAAAAAGGCAAGATTCAAATATCCAAATAAAACGGCCATTTGTCCTTTTAGCCCTGAGTAAAGAGAAAAAGAGAACAACATAATATTTCCTGCACAGGCAGCAGCAACTCCCAATTTCATTAATTGCTGATGATTTTCTTTCTTTTGGAAATATTTTGCTTCATCAAGGCTTTTAATAGGGTAGGCTTTATAACCTAAAGCAGAGAGAACAGATGCCACTTTGCCAAAGTACCCCGGTTCTTTTAATGAAATAAGCAGTGTGTTCTGGCTCATATTTAAATGTACATTCTCAACTTGAGGTACCCATTCAGGGATTTGATCGATGATCCAGAGGCATGCGGTACATTGAATGCCTTCTACGAAAAACCTCATACTTTTGTTATTATCAATGCCTGCCGAATAGTCTTGCAAAAAAGACTTGGTATCCAGGAAATCATATTCAGGCAGGCTGGCAGATGGTTTATTAATTAGAGAAAAGTTTCCTTTTTTTAATATTTTGTTGACCGTTTCGCATCCCCAACAACAAAATGCATCACCATCATTATTGAAAACGGATTTATCTCTATCGGTAATGGCGATACCACAATGTGTACAGTTTGAACACTTATTGGTTAAACTCACAGTACTGTCATCAGCTTGTTTTTTTGTCTCTTGGGTAGCCATGTATGAATTGTTCATGACGTTTATATATCGCGGATATTAAAGGTAAGGATAAAATAATAGCATATTAAATTATAATCCAATCTTTTGTATAAAAGGTGCTTCCTTCTTGTTCCCATAGGCATCACTGTATTGCCAACTATGGATTGCCAATACAGTAGTTGTTACAAATACAAAAAAACTATTATAAATATATGTTTAACTTTCTTCACTTGGTGAGGTCTCATTTTACCACTGGTTTTCTGTAATTTAAATGAATAAAATACGATTATATTTAATTAGTATTTTCGGTAGGCATTGAATTAATGCGTGTAGACCCTCGTGCAAAAGGGGTCACCTTCTCTCAACAAAAAGGGGGATATTTATAGCCTGTTTTTTGACTGGTGTGAGTTACAATGATGTCGCCAATTAATCTGGATAGTTTTCCATTCATAAAGGATTATTCCGCAATATTAGTGCCAAATACTTATTTTCGCAGACAACAGTCTTTTTTGTATCATAAGCTTTATTATAGCAGAGCATTAAGTATTGGCAAGCAATATCGCCCAAGGTTGGCTATGAGGTTTGTAATTAATTATTGCGAAAATATTGCAGCCTGGCGGTAGTTTACTAATAGTAAATTACGATATATTTTCGCAATATGAGTTGGTAGTTAATAGTGAGGTTCATCGTATCGTAAGAGAATTAATTGGAGATAAACAAAATAGAATAGGTTTTTGTTGATCCGGTCGTCTGTCCTGTTTACCAATGTAAGGAGAACTAAAACCCTGAGTACATTTTTTGTTAGGGAACTGAAGCATGCCGTTTTTCATTATTAAGACATTAATAGATAGGTGTTTCAGTGGATTCAGATTAAAGCCTATTCATCAATCTTGCACCTCATCTTCTGGCGACAACAGTTCAGAGTTCCATCCCCACCTTTTATTACTACAACTTCAGCTCCACATATTTCACAATAGTATAATTCTGTTTTATGCGAAGGCATTTTATAGCTCCCTGATTTATATCAGTTTTCTTTATATACTACATCATCATATTCTGTTTCAATTTTTTCTTTGTGTTCAAGCTCTTCTGCTGCAAGTTCCTCAAAGAGGCACTTGACATCTTCACTGGTAACAACCTTTAACATCCTGGCATAGAATTCATAAGCTTTCTGTTCTCTCTTCATTGCGTGTACCATTATATCTTGAGATGTTGAATCCGGAGTAATCTCTTTGTCCATCAAATAATCACTTACATGAAGATCATGTGTTTGTGGAACGGTATGATGTTCATGAGCAACATCGTCTAGATTAAAGTTTTCCAATTTCACCTTATGTTTCAGTTCAATACTTGCAAATTCCTTTAGTAATGTTTTTGCAGAAGGATCTTTTGCTACATCTGCTGCTGTTGCGTAAAATTCACTTGCGTCAGTTTCATATTGAATTGCCATATCCATAATTTCTTTCAGCTGCTTGTGAGCCATTTTTTTAACCTCCTTAATAATATAGTATTATTCACGATACATTATATCCCAGAACAGGGCCTCAATATCCTCTTTGTGTTTAGTCTCTTCCTGTGCCAGCCAGGTAAACAATTTTTTTAAATCTGAATCTTTCACGTGTTCAGACATATTGCGATAAAATTCATAGGCCTTTTTCTCTCTTTTTGCCGCATAAACGAGTACGGCCTTAAAATCAGGGGTTTCACCAAGGCCTTCATCTGTATCAGTAAGGAATTCTGTTATTCCCTGTCGAGATGTTTCAACTGTTTCAATTTTTAATTTTTCAAGCGTTTCCGCATTAAAATCCTCAAGCATCTGTTTATGTTTCAGCTCTTCTTCTGCAAACCTGTTTAAGACACTCTTTGTTTGTAAATCTGTCATCTTGTCTGCAGCATTTTTGTAAAGCATGTACGTGCCATTTTCCTTAGCTGCAGCTCTCTTTAAAATCGACTCTATCTTTTCGTTTTGCATAATAATTTTTTTGCTATCATTATCTGCCTACAGCTACAGCACTTAATCACTCCGCCACCATCAATTGTAATGTCAAATTCAGTTCTAAATATCAATTTACATTCACTTTCCGTTCTGTTCATCTTCAGGAATGAAATCTTTAGGAACATAATTGGTTATTTCTCTGAATTCGCATGTTTTATCACATGAAGGACATTTTTCCGGAGGCTCATTTACATCAAGTTCATAACCACAGTTATCACATTTCCATTTATTCATAAAAAGCTCTTTTAGTTATCTGTCTTAAAAAATATTTCTATATATTACTTAATAATCTAATCAGTGACTGCTTTCTTTCGCTCCATTCTCTGCCCACAGCACTCCAAAATACCTGCTGTCTCTTCTACAACTGCTATTTGCTGTCCACATTTTTTGCAGATATAAGTCGCTCCCCCAACGGGGTTGGGATGAACTGAAGTCCAGGTTGCCATCATACCCTCAACAAGTTTCATCTCCTGCCCACAGCAGACAAGCACTCCAAAAGCACCTATCTTCACTTCGACTTTTTGCCTGCAAATCTCACAAAAATATACCTGGCCTTTTTGTCCCATTTTACATTTTCTCTATTATTATATTAATTATTTTAACATCTTCTCAGTTACTTTTAGTTCAATACCGCAAGCCGGACAAGTTATTTTATCTCCAGCCTTTGCGTCAGGTGGTATTGGAAGTTCAAGCTTACACACAGGACATAAAAAACCACGAAAACTACTTATTCGAGAAAACATATCAAACATCTGCTTTAAAAGCTTTTTATCAATATCTGAATAATTCGTTTTATTTTTTATAACCTTTGTAATCTCTCTGGCTTCCTGAACATTGCCGATAAAGAGAGCTCCTACTACTCTGTCATTTTTCAAGACAAGTTTTTTATAAACATCAATCTCGGGATGAGGGTAATCACCCCTCACTATGTCATAGTCGCCATTTAATTGATTTGAGACTCCGATTGAAACTATATCAATTCCACATATTTGTGTTGCGCTGATACTTGCGACCTCATCATATTCCGCATTATTTCCTGCCATATTTGAACCTGCAACCTGCCCCTGTTGCCACGCTTTTAACCATCGGACATTAATTTCAGGAATTTCAGAGTCCGGGTCGATTGGCAATTGAGCTACATCACCGGCGGCATAAATATTGTCATAATTAGTTAGCATTTTATTGTTTACCAAAACACCGTTATCAGTGTTTACACCACTATTCGTCAAAAAACCGATGCTGGGCTGCAGCTTATCAACAATACCAAGAACCTGACAGTCAATTTGTTCGCCATCTGTTGTGATTATCCCATTAACTAACCTGTTTTTTATAAACACCTCTTTTATGTCTGTTTCATGTTTTACCTTAATGCCCTTGCCTTTTAATCTTTGCATAAGTATATCAGATGCATCTTTATCCATGATTTCAGGCCATAGTCTATTCCCACGTAATAAATAGGTTACTTCAAGTCCGCTACTAAGTAACGCTTCTATTAACGCTAATGTCAAAAAATCTTCTCCGACTACCACCGCGTTCTTGGCGGATTTAATCTTTTCCTTTATGTTTTTGGCATCATCAATTGTTTTCAGCTGGACGATGCCTCCATTTAAGTCGCTTCCTGGATAGCTCCTTCTTTTTATAAACCCTCCAGTTGCAATCAGTAATGAGTCATAATTAATTGTAGAATCGTCTTTTAAAATAATTTCATTAGCGTCAGGCTTGATACCGGTTACTGTCTTACCAAGGCAAGTAGTAATATTGTTATCTTCATAAAAAATCTTCTTTTTTCCCCATAATCTCTCTTCTTCGATCTTTCCAGCAACAAATTGCGGAAGTTGTGGCCTGTAATAGAAAGCGTAAGCTTCGTTGCCAATTATTGTTATTTTACAACCGGAGTCATGTTTTCTGATTGTTTCCGCAGCCTTTATACCGGCAACGCCATTACCAATGATTACGTGCTCTGCCATCTTTAAAACTTTCAAAAAATTGTGTGTGAAATAAAAACAACTTAATTATAAGTGGATAGTTTACCTTATAAGATCATTCTAGTCAACCTTTTGATAGGGCAAACCTTCTGTTAATGAAAATAGAGTTTGTGATTTACAAGAACGGTGTGTGTTTATGTACAATGATGACAAATTCCACAGCTGAAATAGAGTGGGAAAACCGTTGGCGCCTTTTTTATTTGAAGAAGAGTGCTTTTCGCCTTAACGATGAAAAGTCTGGATATTATTATACTTCAAACTCGGCAGCCCAGAGATCATGTTTATTACAGAAGCTGGTAGCGTAAAGCGTTGTGGTGTCCCATGCATATTGAGAACTGATATCTTTTAGTTCAAATACTGATTTTGCTGTAGCATCAGAGGGGGAAAAAGTTTTTTCTCCCAGCACTTCTCCACATTTGGTAACTATTGTATGTCTAACGATATAGTGTTCTTCGCTCATACCGTGGATAGTCGTGACGGTTACCTTATTTCCTGCAACTTTTACATTTGGCATGTGTCCTTTAACCTTCTTAGACCATTTACCCGGATAATGTTTTGTATAAACAATGCCTTTGGGGAAAGAACAAGTTGGACCAGCTGATACTGGAGATATACGGCCTGCCACCACACCGGCAGCTACTGCTAATGATGATTTTAAAAACGTTCTCCTGGCTGACATAATCATTTTCCTTTATAATGAGTGTTAATGAAATAATCGTTAGAAATATTAAACATCTGGTAAGTATTTATAAATGTTGTCCTTGTATAAAGATAGCAATATTTATACCAATAATTTTTTTTCGTAGCCAAATACATATGGTAATACGTAAGGATTAAAACGACAAGGCCTTACAATTTTATGTAAAAACATAATATACACGCTTTATAAAATAAAGCGAAAAATTTGCGCATAAACCTGCTTTAAACAAAGATTTTAGCCGTAATTTATGCGCTATATATTAATATTCCAATACTTGGTTTTATTTTAATAATATCGCCTTTGTGTGTAATGGCTTATTATATCAGTGCTTATGGGTTGTTTTTATTTTGTATGTAATTATTTCATTGTGGGTATCAATATTGCTAGTGATAAGTTACATTAAAAAGTAGTTAAAAGCTGTTCTTCCTGATCGCAGGAAGAACAGCTTAAATCAGATTAAAGTATTTTAAATAAATAATCCGATATTTATTTATATTACCGAACCATTAGTTTGCGGTTAGTTTTTGCGCGTGTATTTTATTATTATTATTGTCTCTAAAGTTGTCATCTCCGTATGCCTGCTCGCCCGGGTATCTATAAGGGCACGCTATTTGTGATTGAATTCTGGACAAACGGCTATTTGGAGACTGATACAAGGAGTTCTCATAAACAATGGCCACAATTAGAAAGATCTAACCTGGCAAGACAGATTGCTAAATGTGAGGATCTTATTTTTGTACAAGAAAATTTTTTTTTAACATTTTCAGTGATGTTAAAAAGGGAAGGAAAAAATGATGAAAGCTTCTGATTTATTTGTTAAAGCCCTTGAAAATGAAGGAGTCGAGTATGTGTTTGGGATACCTGGTGAAGAAAATTTAGATTTTTTGAATTCCCTTAAAGATTCGAAAATAAAGTTAATTATAACCCGTCACGAACAAGGTGCCGGTTTTATGGCAGCTACCATTGGCCGATTAACAGGTAAACCAGGAGTTTGTCTTTCCACACTAGGACCCGGAGCAACCAATTTAGTGACCCCGGCAGCTTATGCTAACTTAGGCGCTATGCCCATGCTCATGATTACAGGGCAAAAGCCAATAAAGAAAAGCAAACAAGGCCGCTTCCAGATTATTGATACTGTTGATATGATGCGTCCTCTTACCAAATATAGTAAGCAAATTGTTAACGGCAATAGTATTCCATCTATGATTAGAGAAGCCTTCAGGATAGCCCAGGAAGAGCGTCCGGGGGCAGTGCATCTGGAGTTGCCTGAAGATATTGCTGCCGAAGAGTGTGAAGAGCGCATATTTGAGACAGTTGGTTATCGGAGGCCAGACGCAGATGATCAGGACATCTCAAAAGCAGCCAAGATGATACAGGAAGCCAAGATGCCTCTAATCCTGATAGGCGCTGGAGCTAATCGTAAGCGAACAAGCAATGCTCTTAAGAAACTGATTGAGAAAACACAAATTCCTTATTTTACTACCCAAATGGGCAAAGGGGTAGTTGATGCGAGGCATCCGCAATGTTTAGGAACAGCTGCATTGTCAGATAATGATTTTTTACACTGCGCGATTTCCCGGGCCGATTTGATTATCAATATTGGTCATGATGTGATAGAAAAACCTCCATTTTTTATGGTTGATCGCCAAAAAGTTATTCATGTTAACTTTTTCCCCGCACATGTGGACGATGTTTATTACCCGCAACTCATTATTGTTGGCGATATCGCGACTTCCGTAGAACATCTTGCTCGACATGTGGTAGAAAAGAGTGTCAACTGGGACTTTTCGTATTTCAAACGTATTCAAGAGGATGTGAAGCAGCATTTAGCAAAATATGTCAAGGATGATCGTTTTCCAATACTCCCGCAAAGAGTTGTTCGTATAGTAAGAGAACACGTTCCTGAAAATGGTATTGTCAGTTTAGACAATGGCATTTATAAAATATGGTTTGCCCGAAGTTATCAATGTTATCATCCAAATACTCTTCTTCTGGATAATGCTCTGGCAACTATGGGAGCGGGATTGGCGTCTGCTATAGCTGCCAAAATTATAGAACCTGACAAGAAGGTGGTTGCCGTTTGTGGAGATGGTGGCTTTCTGATGAACTCTCAAGAACTGGAGACTGCCACCAGGCTGAACTTAGACCTGACAGTAATTGTTCTGAATGATGGTGCTTATGGAATGATCAAGTGGAAACAAGCAGGCATGGGCTTTGATGATTTTGGTTTGGATTATAATAACCCCGATTTTGTTAAGTATGCTGAAAGTTATGGAGCTGTCGGCTATCGTCCTGATAGTGTGCAGGATTTTTCCGATAAATTGGATAAAGCACTGAATACTCCTGGTATTAACCTGATTGATTTAGCCGTTGACTACTCTTTAAACCATAGTATATTGAATGTGTTACTCAAAGAAAAAACCTGTATTTTGTAACAAGAGAAAGAGGATTTATAAAATGACGGTTATCAAGGTAAATAGACCCCATGACCAGAGTCTAATCCAGGAAGTACCTGAGATGGATGCTGAAATACTGGAGAATATTTTAAGTAAAGCCAGCCGGTTATTTCTCAATCCTGAGCGTTGGCTGCCTGCCTACGAACGGATTGAAATTTTAGAAAGAGCTGCTCAAATTATGACCGGGCAGATTGATAAGTTGACGAAGAACGCCGCTGAAGAGGGTGGCAAACCATACCATGATTCAAAGGTGGAAGTCTTAAGGGCGGTCAACGGAGTTAAACTTGCAGTAGAACATATTGCACAGATAAAAGGAGAGCAGATCCCTATGGGGCATACACGCACTTCTTCTCAACGCCTGGCCTTTACTATGAGAGAACCTATTGGTGTAGTTGCCTCAGTGAGTGCTTTTAACCATCCTCTGAATTTAATTATTCACCAGACAGTTCCGGCAATCGCCGTGGGTTCGCCTGTCATTATTAAACCTGCTAAAGCCACTCCACTCTCCTGTTTCGCATTCATGGATATCTTAAAAGAGGCCGGTTTGCCCGATGGTTGGTGTACCGCTTTTATTGGAGCGACAGAACTTACTGAAAAACTGGTGACTGATTCGCGTATTAATTATCTCTCTTTTATCGGTTCTGCCAAAGTTGGCTGGTATTTACGATCAAAACTATCGCCGGGTACGCGCTGTGCACTGGAGCATGGCGGGGCTGCTCCTGTTATTGTGGAACCCGACGCGGATTTAGACGAGATGTTACCGGGGCTGCTTAAAGGTGGGTTCTATCATGCGGGCCAGGTTTGTGTTTCTGTGCAACGTGTGTTTGTTCATGATAAAATTTGTGATGAAGTGGCACAAAGGTTAGCAGCTATGGCGAAGGAACTTATTGTCGGTGATCCTCTGGATGAGAAAACAGAAGTAGGTCCTCTTATTGAACCCGGAGAAGTTGATCGGGTTGAACAGTGGGTCAATGAAGCTGTTGAAAAAGGAGCCGTTTTGCTATGTGGAGGCCAACGGCTTTCGAACTTCTATTATGCTCCAACTGTTCTTTTAAATCCACCGGAAGATACAAAAATTTCAAATTATGAAGTATTTGGTCCGGTGGTTTGTCTCTTTAGTTATGCAGACCGAAACAAGGCAATCGAACAGGCGAATTCTTTGCCTTACGCCTTTCAAGCATCCGCTTTCACCAGTAATCTTGATGCCAGCCTGGAGATTGTAAAAAAGCTGAATGCTACAGCAGTCATGGTCAATGACCATACTGCATTTAGAGTTGATTGGATGCCGTTTGGTGGTCGAGATGAATCTGGTATTGGTATGGGTGGCATTCCATATTCTATGGAAGAAATGACACGTACAAAAATGATGGTTATTAAAAATAAATATTTGTAGAAATTACCACCTGATAGATTATTTTGTTACAATAGGGAACTATGAAAACCGAGTTATTTTCTAATTTAACAATATTAGGAGAATACACATCATGGCAAAGAAAAATGTGAAGTTAATTCCGGTGTTTATTTTAATGTTATTCTTCACTGGTTCTAAAGTAACTGCGGAGGAGCCAGCAGATTATTTTATGGATATTCCTAAAAAGCCTTTACAGGTAATGGAGGAATTGTACAAATCGATTAAGGGTTTGGAATTAGATCATGCGAGAAAGATGGCACTGACGCTTGATGAACTTTATAAAACCTACATAGTCCTTATTACTGAAGAGTATGTTGATAACCCTTCAGTACTGCCTGCTGCTACATTATCTAAAAGAGTTTTTAAAGCAATGGATAAGAAAGGTTGGTACAAAACGAGGTTGCTGGACGCAACCGGTACTCCATTTAATCCGGAGAATAACCCCAGAGATGGGTTTGAGAGAGACGCTATTAACGCAATGATATCGGGAAGAACATATTTTGAAAAGGTTGAAAACATTGAAGGCAAAGACCACCTGAGGGTGGTTACCAGTGTACATGCAGTCATGAAAGGATGTATCACCTGTCACCCCACAAGTAAGGTTGGCAAATTGCTGGGCGGTATCGCATACATTATTCCCTTAGAAGAATGATAAGTTTGAAATGTCTAAAGTTAACAAATGCGGTTTAAACCGTTCGGGCTGCTTAAACAGCTTAAACAGCTTTCCGCACCCTGTGGTTTGTATTTAAATTACAATATAATATTATGAATCTTTTAGGAGAGATACAATGTCAAATGATAAAGCACTATTTTGTAAAGTTAATAAACCGGAAGATGTAGAGCCGGATTCTCCGGTGGCGAAAAAACATACACCCGTTATTACTGCACCAGCTGTTTTTAAGGTGGGTGAGTTTTACGATGTAAAGATTACCGTTGGAGAGATAGAGCATCCGAATGAAAACGAACATTTTATACAGTGGATTGAGTTCTATATCGGAGGTGTATATCTGGGAAGATTTGATTTCGCACCGGTAATGACAAAACCGGAGATAACCATTCCTTTGAAACTGAGTCATCGGGGACTCGATTCTACGTTGCGGGCAGTAAGCCGTTGCAATTTACACGGTCTCTGGGAAGGTTCTGTGCCGGTAAAGGCTGAATAGTTAAGCATAAAGAACACCTGCCTCACACATACACAGGCAGGTGTTCTTAGAGGTCTCTCTGCAGAACCTCTCTTTCGAGAGGATTCCAGAGTGGAGTCCTCTCGAAAGAGAGGTTGGTTGATAATTGTAGGGACACGATGCTTCGTGTACCTATATACATTACGAAATAGATTTCAATGGATAGTGAAAAAAAACAGTTCCGTATTGAAAAAGATTCTTTAGGTGAAGTAAACGTGCCGCTAGAGGCATATTATGGCGCTCAGACAGTCAGAGCACTGGAAAACTTCCCGATCAGTGGTATAACTCCTCATTCCGTTTTTACAAGGTCCATGGTCTATATCAAACGGGCTGCCGCAAAGGTGAACAGTGAGCTAGGATGCCTGGATGATAAAAAGAGCAATGCAATTATTAACGCTGCTGACAGGATAATAGCGGGTGAGTTTCAAGACCAATTTATTGTTGATGTTTATCAGGCAGGCGCTGGTACATCATGTCATATGAATGTGAATGAGGTGATAGCTAATATTGCAATTGAATCTTTAGGCGGTGAGAAGGGAGACTACTCCTTTATACATCCAAATGACCATGTCAACTTTGGGCAATCGACAAATGATGTCTTTCCAACCTCAATGAGGATTGCAGCGTTATTTCTTTTAACAGAGCTATTTCCTTTAGTAGATGAACTGGCAGACGCACTCCATGGAAAAGCAGAAGAGTTTGATAGTATCATAAAATCTGGAAGAACACATCTTCAGGATGCAGCGCCCATAAAGATTGGTCAGGAGTTTTCCGGTTACACAACATCTGTTGCAAAAGCGGGAGAAAAGATAAAAGGGGCAAGTGACGCATTAAAGGAGTTGGGTATTGGCGGAACTGCCGTAGGAACTGGACTGAATACCCACCCTGGCTATGCGAGGAAGATTGTCAAGGAGTTGGAAAAATTAACGGGTTTAGATGTAAGGGCCACTTCCAATTATTTCGAGGCAATGCAGAGTAATGCTTCTATTTCTGAAGTTTCGGGTACTCTGAAAGTATTAGCATTAGAGATGATCAGGATCGCAAATGATCTGCGTCTTTTAAGTTCAGGCCCAAAGACTGGCCTGGCCGAGATAACACTCCCCGCAGTACAGCCGGGTTCCTCAATCATGCCGGGTAAGGTTAATCCGGTTATGGCTGAAATGCTGAATATGGTCTGCTTCTCTATAATAGGAAATGATCTTACTATTACCATGGCATCCCAGGCAGGGCAATTTGAATTAAACGTCATGATGCCTGTAATGCAGTACAAACTACTGGACTCACTTACAATACTGACAAATGCCTTGAAGGTTTTCACAAATAAGTGCGTAAAAGGTATAACGGTAAATGAAACCCGGTGTTATCAATATGCCACCGGCAGTATGGCGATAGTAACCGCTTTGAACCCATATATTGGATACTCAAAAGCCGCAGAGGTGGCAAAGGAGTCGCTATCATCCGGCAAATCAATAAAGGAAATCATTCTGAAAAAAAAATTAATGTCTGAAGAAAAACTTGATGAACTGCTTTCACCTGTATCAATGACTAAACCGGGTTTTATTGCAAAATAATACCCTGGTTGTAAAAAAGAATAGATCAATTATTACCCGCTAAGGAAGTCAGGAATTACAGGAAGCGAGAAAAGACAAATAATTTGTTTTCTAATGCTTTTTTCTGAACTTCCTGTTTTTCTTAGCGGTTTTTTTTAAATAAACTTATCCATGAAACCAGCTTATGTATTGGGAATAGCCGGCAGCCCCAGAAGGAACGGAAATACAGAACTTCTTATAAGGGAGTTTATGAGGGGTGCTGAGGCTGGCGGTCATAAGACCGAATTAATTATACTTACTAAATTAAAAATATCGCCATGCACATCCTGTGGTTCCTGTCAGAAGAGTGGTAAATGCATTATTGATGATGATATGCAGTTGATGCATAAAAAACTTCTTGAGGCTGATTGTATCGTCGTTGCCTCTCCCATTTATTTTTGTGGGGTAAGTGCCCAGCTGAAATCATTTATTGATCGCTGCCAGACTTTGTGGTCTCGAAAATATGTTCTTCACGAGGCATTGATAAGCCCAGACAGGGGGAAACGTTCAGGATATTTTATTTCCACGGCAGGGTCTAAAGACTATAATGAAGTTTTTGAAGGGGCCATTTATGGTGTAAAGGCTATTTTTAGCACTCTGAATATAGAATACTCGGGTGAGTTGCTTTTTAAAGATATGGAATATAAGGGTGACATTCTTAAGCATCCTGATGCGATGAGGATGGCATTTGAAATGGGCTCATCGTTGTAAATAGTTTTTGTTTCTTCAGGAATTTATGTTTTTCCTTTAGGGTTCGTTTTTCCGCCTGAATGACAAAACGGGCAGGTCAAAAGAACCTTGGTTGGAGACTATTTGCCCGCCCGGAAGAATCCGTTTGCCAGCCCGACAATGAAGTTCTGGCGGGGATGCGAGAAACCGCCCCTCTTTTTCGAGTGGAGTCCAATGCTGGAATCCTCTCGAAAAAGAGAAATAGATCCCGACTATTTTATAATTTTTTTTAAAAGGATTGTTACAAATGATAAAGATCATAAAAAATTTGAGTATCATGAGTATCGTCTTTTTAATAGTTTTCACATCAGGGCTATTGAGATCGGAAGAATCAGCTTTACCCGCGCCTGATGAATCACTGAAAACTTTCCTGATTGGAAGCAGAGACGCAAAACGTCAGCAGTGCAGTGAGGAGGTGGCTCCTGCGTTAGGAAGAAAATGTTCTTTCTGTCACAATGTCAGTGTTACTGAATTTACAGAAAAAGGAGATAAGGCAAAGTTTATGATGAAAGCAGCAGTCGCGCTTGGTGTAAAATGTATATTTTGTCACGCTGGTAAAAAGAGGTTTACAGAGAAACTGGAAGTGGCAGCTAAAATGTTTAAACTTGCAGAAATGATGGATGTCGAATGCAGCTTTTGCCATGCGGGAAAAGGGAATTTTACTCATGCGGGAAAGACGGCAAAGACTGCTATGGTCCTTCAGAGATGGGCTAAAAAAGGTAATAAAAAGTGTCTGGAATGTCATGATAAAAAGAAGAAATTTGAATTGAACTTTCATGGTTGGGAGATCCTCAATGCCCAGAAGGGGCTTTTGGGTATGTAATAATTTATTCGTATTTGGTTAACATTATGAACCTTTTTTTAAGGAAGAAAGATAATGGTAAAAGTAAAAACATTCAGTACACAACTAAGAATTTTTCATGTTAAGGAAGAACTGGACTTGCTTGATAAGACGGTCAATGATTTTATAAAGAAGAACAAAATCAAAAAAGTAGTTTCCGTTAGTGATTCGTCAACCGCAAATGTTGATGGTGGAACAATGGGCTTAATACGCGTAGTTGCTTACGAATAGGGAAAGTTAGCGCAAAGCTGAGGTAAATTGGAGTGCATCATCCCTGCCTGACGAATGGCAGGCGGGGATGATGATGCGTATTTAATCCGTGACGCTCACAAAAAAACTGGTGTACGGCGGTTACTGCACGCCATAAAGGGAGAAATGTTTACCTATAGCATGGAATATAGAGGTTCGTCTGGCAAATTTATACCTAAACCCTTTCGAGTTTCACTAATGTTTCAAAAGAACAAAGTGTGGGTCGTCTTCCTGGTGAACCTTCTATTATAGAAATCAGATTATGATTGAGAAGTTCTCTTGTAAACCTTGCCGTACTGGTAGCAGGTATGCCGCTTTTTTGTTGTATATTTGTTATTTCTACAAACAGGATTTGTAAATACAAAATCTAATGTATTAACACTCCATTGTGAAGAAAATATATCTGAAAAAACTGTTTTCATGTTTTCGTATAGGGTGCTTATTTTTTCAGTAATATTCAGGTTGCTGATAGCCTGTTTTTCAACCGCTTACAGAAAAAAACACACCATTTTTCCCAGTCACCATTTTTTGAAACATTTCTTTTAGTGTCTATATAAAGATATTTTTTTTCTTAAAAATATCCACTTATATAAAAATGAGGTGCGGACATAGCCGAAAGTCCCGGATTTCCATATAACATTTGAAATTTATATTTGACAATATGTAATCATTGTTGTGTAATAACAGTAGTATCTCTTTAGTGGTTTTGATTAGAATTTTTAATTTTGTGAGTCAAGTTTCTGTGAATTTTTTAAATAAATAACTCAGCGACAATCCTTTGTTCAGGAGAATCGTTTTACTAACATATCAATTGGGTCAGACTTACACGGAAAAGCTGCATATGATATTTAACTGCTATTATCTAACGTTCATATGAAAATAGCCAAATTTAAAGGAGTGTATAAAATGACTGAAAAAACTAAAAAGAATTATGAAGGTGCTGATCAGGAATCTCTTGAATTACTTAAAAAGATGGAAGAGCACGGCATAGAGAGCTCTTATGACAGATACGATGCGCAGCAGCCGCAGTGTGGTTTTGGTAAGATTGGTCTCTGCTGTAGACATTGTCAGATGGGGCCGTGCAATGTTGATCCGTTTGGCAGAGGGCCGAAGAAAGGTGTATGTGGTGCTGACGCGAACACAATTGCTGCGAGGCATTTTGTCCGCTATGTTGCCGCTGGTACTGCCGCACATTCGGATCATGGTAGATCGGTTGCTGAGCTTTTGATAGCAACCGCCAGAGGCGAGGCCAAGGGCTATCGCGTTACGGATGTGAATAAGCTCCATGAAGTCGCAAGGTTATTTGATGTTTCCACGGAAGGCCGTAAGACAAATGAGATAGCCGAGGAGGTTGGTGAAATGGCCCTTGCCGAGTTCGGCAAGGCCTATGGCACTCAAAAGTTTGCGAATAAAGCCCCGGAAGCCAGAATAAAGTTGTGGGAAAAACTGAAGATTACCCCACGTGCAATAGACAGAGAGGTTACTGAATCGATGCATCGTACTGGTATGGGAACTGATCAGGACTATAAAAACCTTATAATGCAGGCGTGTCGTACCTCATTGGCTGATGGCTGGGGTGGTGCGATGATAGCGACAGAGCTTCAGGACATACTTTTTGGAACACCGAAGCCTACACGCGGAACGGCTAATCTTGGTGTAATCAAGGAAGATGAGGTGAATATCCTTGTACATGGACACGAGCCGCAGATGTCTGAGATGGTAGCTGTTGCAGCGTCTGATCCGGAGTTAGTAAAAGAGGCAGAGGCCGTTGGTGCAAAAGGTATCGCTATCGCCGGTATATGCTGCACTGCTAATGAGATGTTGCTCAGACATGGGATACCGCTTGCGGGGCATATGAAGATGCAGGAGATGGCTATCGCTACAGGTGCTGTAGAGTCTATCGTGGTGGATATACAGTGTGTGATGCAGGGAGATGAAGAAGTGGCCCGGGCTTTTCATACAAAGATGATAACGACTTCACCAAAGGCAAAAGTAGATGGAGCAATGCATATAGAGATTAACGATGAAAACGCTTATGAAAAGGCAAAGGATATAGTAAGGCTGTCAATCGAGAACTTTTCTAACCGAGATAAGACAAAAGTATATATTCCAAAGGGTAAGAAGTCAGATGTGGTGGTTGGGTTTACCCACGAGACAATAAAATATATGCTTGGAGGCAAGTTCAGGGCTTCATACAGGCCGCTTAATGACAACATAATGAATGGCAGGATACGAGGAGTTGTTGGTGTGGTAGGCTGTACGAGTTCAATATTGTGGCCGGATCAGTTGCCGTATATGAACCTGGTGAATGATTTGATAGCGAATGATATACTTGTCGTCCAGACGGGGTGTGCGGCAGCAGAGTGTGCGAGAGAAGGAATGATGGTCCCTGAACATATGGAGGTTGCAGGGCCTGGTCTCAGGGAGGTGTGTGAGGCGGTTGGAATGCCTCCGGTACTGCATGCCGGTTCATGTGTAGACAACAGCAGGATACTGATAGCATGTTCAGAGATGGTTAAGGAAGGTGGGCTTGGTAATGATATCAGTGAGTTGCCGGTTGCGGGAGTCTGTCTTGACTGGATGCATGAGAAGGCATTGGCCATTGGTCAGTACTTTGTAACAAGTGGAGTATATACGTTGTTTGGTACCAAGTCACCGGCTGCCGGAGCGCCGGATGTTGACAAATTTCTAAGTGAGGGACTGGAAGAGATAGTAGGAGGTAAGTGGGCATTTACTCCTGATCTTGTGGAGATGGGTACTCTCATAAAGGAGCATATAGAGAAGAAGCGTGATGCATTGGGAATAAACGAGAAGAAAGAAAGAAAACTTTACGATATGGAAGACAGGAGAGCACTTGCGGTTGACTGATAAGCAATTCAGTTGAGGTCAATCTGACCGGCGCATGCTTACTACATAAAGATTAGTTAATTGAAAAATTTATTCGATAATTTGAAGAAGGCTTATGAATTTACAACCCCTCCTTTCCACTCCGCCATGCCGTTTGGACGGGTGGAAAGGAGGGGGATTAAGGTTCTTGGTTTTTTTTATTCGGGGAAAATTCCAGGTATTCTGTGTCCGGGTAAGAGGGGGGCTTTCTCAAATTTTTTATTAAAAATGTCCTGAAAAAACATGAGATTAATTAATTTTTCATTATTCACTTTTCTCCTGGTTGCTATTGTGTCGTTTTTCAATGCAGTGATAGCTGATGAGAAAGAGTGGCATCTTGCTTATGAGGCCGATGGAATCAATGTTTACAAGCGTATTACTGAAGGATCGAAGTTCTTTGAGTTCAACGCTGTGGGTAATCTTCAAGGAACAGTTTCCGAGTATCTATCTGTAATACTTGATACTGATGAACATCCGGATTGGGTGCCTCGTTGTTTACAGACACAAAAAATTGAGAAAATTAGCGACCAAGAGCTCATTATATATGCGGTTTATGCTGGCGTCTGGCCGACATCTGACCGGGACTATGCCGCAAGGATGTCTATAACTTCCAAGCCGGATGTACAGACTATACGCGTAGATATTGAGCGTATTGAACTAACGGATGTAATTCCTGGCACTACAGACAGGGTACACATTCCACATTTGAAAAGTAGCTGGATATTTGAGCAAATCGGCCGGAATTTAACTCGTGTTGAGCTCCGTGCTCATGTGGACCCGGGTGGCTGGATACCTTCCTGGTTGGTAAATTGGGGATATCGGGAAATTCCTTACCAATTTCTGAAAAATTTGGAATCTCAAGTCGCCAAGCACATAGACTATAAGCTATCGTTAGCAAAAATACCAGTTGATCCACATTAAGCAGTGGTCTAGAAATAATTAACAAATAACGTAAATGACGCCTGGATCACAGGTTCTGCAAAGATACTCCGAAAAACCTTCATACTTCACATTGACATCTTGAAGCAATTGAAAAAAAAGAGTTGTTACTGAGACAAAATATTAATATCATATTGCCATTTAGTTTTTCTGTTATTAATAGTTAGTAAAAGATTAGAAAGTGAAACTCTCTTCCTCGTACAAAAGCAACAATAAATTATCGGCTTGAGAGACTAAGGAGTGCATTACAATATGGAAACAATATCACTAAAAGACGACCAAAAAGAGTTCTCGCTTCCCGTGGTTACAGGCACGGAAAATGAAAAAGGGATAGACATATCAACGCTACGTTCAGAAACTGGTTATATTACCCTTGACCCGGGTTATGGCAATACCGGTTCATGCCAGAGTAGTATTACCTATATAGATGGAGAGAAGGGTATTCTTCGCTATCGTGGTATACCTATAGAGGAGCTGGCCCTGAACAGTAATTTTATTGAAGTTGCGGACCTTTTAATATGGGGTAGTCTTGCTACCAGGGAGATGGGAGAGAGATTTACTAATATGCTAACGGATAATGCCCTCCTGCATGAAAGCCTGAAACACCATTTTGAAGGATTTCCATTTGATGCTCATCCAATGGCAATGCTTTCGGCAATGGTTAATGCGTTGAGCTGTTATCATCCGGTACTTACCAAACCTCACAATCCTAAGGAAATTGAGAAGGCGGCGGCAATCCTGATAAGTAAAATCCGGACGATAGCGGCTTTTTCCTATAAAATGTCCCGTGGCGAGCCGTTTATCTATCCTAAGGCCAGGTACAGTTACGCGGAGAACCTGCTGCATATGATGTTCTCTTTACCACACGAGCATTACGAAGTGCATCCGGAAATAAAACGGGCTATAGATATAATTTTGATATTACATGCCGATCATGAGCAGAATTGCAGTACGTCGACAGTGCGTATGGTTGCTTCTTCAGGTGCTAATCTTTTTGCTTCTATATCTGCCGGGATAGCAGCACTTTGGGGGCCTCTACATGGTGGAGCTAATCAGGCGGTGATTGAGATGTTGGAGAAAATTCATTCAGGTAATCTGGGTGTTAAAAAATGTATTGAGATGGCAAAAGACAAAGAAAGCGGTTTTCGCCTGATGGGTTTCGGCCATCGAGTTTACAAAAACTTTGATCCACGCGCCCAGATCCTTAAAGAATTATCGGCAAAGGTCTTTGATGTGTTAAAACACAAAGACCCTCTGTTGGATATTGCACGAGAATTAGAGGATGTTGCATTGCGCGATCCATATTTTGTCGAACGTAAGCTCTATCCCAATATTGATTTTTACAGTGGAATTATCTTCCGTGCTGTAGGCGTGCCGACAAATATGTATCCTGTATTTTTTGCCATTGGCCGCTTACCCGGCTGGATTGCACATTGGAGAGAAGCTACCGCAACTAACAGGTTGCAGATTGCACGACCCAGGCAAATTTATACCGGCCCTGCTAAGCAAAGTTATATACCGGTAGATCAAAGATCTCACACTTAGTAAAAGGAGAAGACAATGGGGAAATCAACTGATGCAGGTAGTCTGGGAATGCTTGGGAGCAGCAGATCTACTGCTGAGATAACTCAAGAAGTTAAAGAGATTAATAAATCAGGGAATAACTGGGTTTGTGGTTACGTTAATGTCCAGCACAAAAAAGTCGGTGACTTGACGATTAAATGTACTGGATGGAACTTCAGCACACCAAAACCTGGTACCGTTATATGCCAGGCAAGACAGGAGGAAAATGTTGATAACGACTGGCCGGACCAGTTTGCAATACAGGTTATTGAAACCGGTAAGAACTTTGTAAAGATCAGGATCCGACGCATTGATAAATGTGCTGACGAATCACCGGGATGGGCACAAAACCTGCGCATTGATATAACGGTTAATGACTGGAGCACGAAGGAATAGCGGCTTAATTAAATGTGTGTATTTTTTTTCGTGTAAGTTCTCGAAATTAGTGTCTTCTGTTCTGCACCATAAAAATATGGGATGAGGATCACATTGACCCCTCACCCCATATTCCAAACCTTGCTATTTTACATCATAACCGATTTTATAGCTTCTGCTTAAGTAGATTAGTTGACATGCTTGTAAGTTCAATACATTATTAATATTCTATCTTTTATATCTGCGAAGTAATATAAGTAGTAGTTTCACGCAACATATATCATTTATGTTATTGGTTATATTTTGCTGCAAACCGTTTACTAAAAATAGTTATACTAATTAATTTTGTAACATTTGGTATGGCAAGTGCTCATATAGTGTAGTATGGAGTGGTTTCATAATAAATAAATCCAGAATGCGAAATTATTGCAAGGTTGCTGGAGTCTCAAGTGAAAACACGAAAATTATGCAGATGGACCAGGGGGGGTGAAATAGGGTGCTGTTTCGGTTCTACTTCTTTCATCTAGTCCATTGTTTCTTATTTCAATGTTTTTCTATGTTATTTTTCATGAAAACAGGAATGCGAGTGGGAGGTTCGGCTGTTTGATTTTGCTACGAAGCAACCAGCTTGACTTAAATGAGATTTAAAACATAAAAATAGTCTTAAAAGGTAAATTTGAACTTTTACAGGAGGTTGAAAAATGTCTTACGAATTACCTGCACCGTTTAAGGAAATCGCAAGGGAGTACCCTGATGTTTGTGAGGCTTTCCAGAGCCTTGGGACGCAATGTCACAATGCGGGACCTTTAGACGAAAAAGAGAGAAAGCTTGCAAAGCTTGGTATAGCTATTGGTACCAATTCAGAGGGTGCGGTTCATTCTGCAGTAAGAAACGCGCTACAGGCGGAGTTATCAAAAGAAGAGATCATGCACGTTGGTATACTTGCCATTACAACGGTTGGTCTGCCCAATGCAATAGCTGCTATTACGTGGATTAAAGACTTACTTGACAAATCGTGAACAGGAGTGAGAACTCAGTCCGGCCTGTTTTCCCCGGACGTGCACAGGCATTTTCGAGATGATTCAGGAATTTCAGTCCCTCAAAAGTAGAATTTTTGCCAGAGGAGTGAGTCATGCGTTAAATATATTGTGTTTATTTACTCTTTTGCTTAATCGGGTGATTCCTCAGGGTTAACCTATCTAAGAGGCTTATATACATGACAATAACGCCCATGTACATAAGCCTTTTTTTATTCACACCTTTCCCTGCTTTCTTTGAGAAGTACTTTAAAATGTTCGGTTTATTGTATCAGGCGCTCGTTTTAAACTATGCGCTTGCTGTGTATAGTGTTTTCGTTACCTTATCAAGATATATGCAATATTCTGAAACAGATGCAATCGCGATCATTGAACGATTTAAAAAAAGACCAATCATTGATCTTGATACGTTATTTAATAGAGGAATAGTGCCCGTGTATAAAGATGTTGCCGGTGAAACCGCAGGTGCGATCCTTGCTTTGAATCCAGAAAACCCCTGGTGGTTAACATGGGTGATTAAAATTACGTTCAAAAGTACGTTGGGGAAATGGACTGGTAAAAAGTTTATTACTCCTTTTTATAAAGAGAAAAAAGGCTATGGTATTAATCTGTTTAACAGCAGAAATTTTCCTCAATATTTCAAGTTTGATACCTACATTAAAAATGCGTATGTTGACGGCAAACCTTCTCTTGCTTTAGATTACCGGCCGTATCATCTGTGCACCATAGGTCTGGTAGATGAGGTGAGAAAGATTAAAGATGGACAATGTTTAGGGCGAGCATATTATATATTTCCATGGAGAAGACAAGCGTGGTTTGTCGGGTACTTTGTTCTGTGTAACTTAGGCAAGGATTTCACGAGTTGAAACGAAAAAACAGACAAATTTGCCACAGATCTTCACAGATAAAGTGAGCATTTTGACATTAAAATTCTTTTGCATTAAATATAAATCATCTCCCAATCCGTTGACAAAATGGTAATTATCACATTTTTTCTTGAGTTTAGTAAGAAAAATTATATTGGAACCTATTCAAAAGAATTATTTGTTTTAATGTAAATAACAAAAACAATTATTATAGTTTAAAAAGCATTGTTGGGCGAGGCCGGTTTCGCGGAGAACAAAATCGGAAATTTATTATATGATGCAACCTCGCTCCCCCGACGGGAGGGTGAATCTAGAATTAAATATGAGGTTAGGGGTCTATGAAAGCCTTATGTCAATCCGATTTCTTGTAAAATTACCAAACCGGAAGAAGCACCTACGCTTGAAAGGACTCCGGAAAAAAACAAGCCAGGCTTATTGGCGTGCCATCCTACGGATCGGTGATAATTTTGACAAGCGAATACACCAGCTATCTAAACTGCACCTACTTGAGAATTTGTCCAATCTCCTCAATACCCATTCTTGGAGCGCAGTCAAATTAGACCTCTACGGACTAATTTTTTTCTACACTCATGTGCTTCATAAGGTTTGGGAGCAAGTAAATCTTATACAACCACCCATTGCGCCACGTTTGCCGGAATTGGGCCCCTAATAATGAAGCCCACCAACTTTTCCAGGTGACGAGAAAACTCAGTTACCGGGCCTTCTACTTTGTTCTTTACAGTCTTGGTCTCCGCCTGGGTGAAGGACTACGTCTTGAGGTTAGCGATGTCGATTCTCAGCGAATGCGGGTGCATATCCGCGATAGCAAAGGCAATAAAGACCGTTTCGTACCCCTGCCAAAGGTAACCCTGAATCTCTTACGCCGTTTTTGGCTTGTTCATCGCAATCCTGTCTTTCTATTTCCAGGCCGTCATGGTGGCTTGAAATCAGCCCACCTGGCAAAAACACCTCTGAATAGAAATGGCGTTCAGGCCACTCTGCGTAAGGTAGCCCGGGAGTGTGGAATTAAAAAAAAATTACACCACACAGTCTGCGACACAGCTACGCAACCCATCTGATTGAGGCGGGTGTTGATCTGCTTGAAGTACAAAAAATCCTCGGCCACCACAGTATTTTAACCACTGCCAAATATACCCACCTGACCTCTCATACAAATCGTAATGCCTTGCAATTAATTAATGATTTGATGAATGGTTTTTCCATAGAATGGGGGAATGTTATATGATATCTCTCTCCTCTATAATTGAGACCTTCATTGCTGACTTTATCACTCTTTATCATGGTTCGATCCTGCCAAGTCAATTCAAAGCCCTGGCAGCCATGAAGGATTGTCGCACTACGCAAAGCCGCGTCATGCTGGTCCAATGTAATGACTGTGAAAAACAGGTTTTTGTACCGCACTCCTGCGGTAACCGCAATTGTCCTCATTGTCAGAGTCATGAGTGTCAGCAGTGGTTGGAGCGTCAACTGAAAAAAGAAGTGCCTGCTGACTATTTTATGCTCACCTTTACTATACCCAAAGAGCTTCGATCATTAGCATGGCAGCATCAACGCTTGCTTTACTCGATAATGATACAGTGTTGTTGGGAAACCGTAAAAACCTTTGTCCAAAATGACAGCGTATTACAAGGAAACGCTGGAGCCATCACTGTTTTGCACACCCACTCTCGCTCTCTCGATTACCACCCGCATATCCATCTGGTAATGCCAGCCGGGGCCATCAATCAGAAGAAAAAGCTTTGGAGCTTCAAAAAAAGCGAAGGAAAGACGCGGTACCTTTTCAATCACAAAGCGCTGGCTAAAGTGTTTCGAGCAAAAATGCTCGATGCCGTGAACAAAGCGGCTCTTACGCTTCCAGTTAATTATCCCAAAACATGGGTCGTCGATTGCAAATTTGTCGGCAACGGTGAAAAGGCACTGGTCTATCTTGGTCGTTATCTCTACAAAGGGGTCATTCAAGAGAAAGATATTATTACGTGCAAAGATGGTCAGGTGACCTTTCGTTACCAGGATAGTAAGAGCAAAAAAATGCTCACAAGAACACTTCCCGGCCCGCAGTTTCTCAGGTTGATTCTCCAGCATGTTCTACCCAAAGGTTTCAGGCGAACACGGAACTTTGGTTTCCTCCACCCTAATAGCAAACGCTTGATTGCATTGCTTCAGTACCTTACCGGTATCAACCCGAATAAGTCGTCAGCCTGGTTCAGAGAGCGTCCAAAGCTTACGTGCAAATGCTGTGGAGGAATAATGAAGATCATAAAAACGATGATACCTCCATCACACAAATCCAGGTCTTTCCCCTACAAGTTAACAAAAGAGGAGGCTGTTCTGGTTATGTAATCGAATCCGCTATGCATCTAAGATTTGCAAAAACGGCATTATCGGGTCGAGATGGCCCCCGTTTGCCCAAATTTGAGGTAAAATGGCCGAAAAACCATGTTCTGTAGCTCCTAAAGCATGACGACAGCAATTGAAAAATCCACTTCTTTGGCTTCATAGCTTCTGCGGTAAAAAAGAGAAGTAATCTTCATAAGATATTTTCTTATACAATGTTTAGCACCCAAACAACGGGCTTGTCCAACAAACGGTTCAGATTGTGGTTCGTCCCTCACACAATTTAACATTCTTTGTTATGAATGGAGGGTTTAATAATGTATAATAGTAAACAGCAAACAACTGATTCATTAAAGTTTATCTGTTTTTTTAAATTTCAAGGAGTTATAATTCTTTTAGGGGTATAAAGAATGTCTAATGAAAAAGCACTTTTTTGTAAGCTAAACAAGCCGGAAGATGTAGAGACTGATTCAACGGTAGGGGAAAAACATGTGCCTGTTATCATGGTACCATCTGTTTTAAAAACTGGCGAGTTTTATGATGTGAAGATTACTGTCGGGGAAATTGAACACCCGAATGAGAATGAACATTTTATACAGTGGGTTGAATTTTATGTAGGTAATGTATATCTGGGAAGATTTGATTTTGCTCCGGTAATGACAAAGCCAGAGGTTACCATACCTATAAAACTGGGACATCAAGGAATTGATACAACATTAAGGGCGATAAGCCGTTGCAATTTACACGGTCTGTGGGAAGGTAAAGTCCAGGTAAAGACGGAATAATCAGGTTGCAGTGGTATCAAGTGATACCTTTATCTAACCCTGATTTAAATGAATATTTAAATCTATATTTCTAATAATTATTGGAGGAAAGAAAATGTTTAGAAGAATATTGGTTATAGTTTTCTTACAAGCTGCTATTGGATATTGTGTTTTGCCGGAAACATTTGCCGGTGATATTGATGGACAGGGTCTGTATACACGGTATTGTGTTTTATGTCATGGTGAAGACGGTACCGGTCAAACGGATTTAGGGGCTGGACTCGGCGCACGTGACTTCAATGAAAAAGCGTTCCAGGACGGTATAACAGACGAACAGATTGTAGAGCAGATTGCAAAGGGGACTGAAGACAAGATGATGCCATTTGAGGGTAAACTTACTCCAGAAGAGATGCATGCATTGGTACCCATCATAAGGGCATTTGGTAAATAGATCAGAGTATTTCTCAGGGAGTATTTTATTACTGCAGAGAGTTCAAGCAGGCTTGCATTTATGTCACCTTGTTCTCTCTGCAGTTTAATTTGTTTATGGGAATCGGGTATAGAAATGATAGTTACTATTTAATTAATTAATGAAGGTGCACAAAAATGAAAAAAAAAGTTCTTTATGGTGTTGTAGTCTTATTGTTTTTTTCTGTAATTCAATTTAACGCATCAGATACATTTGCCGGTAAAATAGATTATAAAAAAATATATAATAATGATTGTAAAAAATGCCACGAGAGGGATGGTAGAGGGACTAAGAGAGGTAAGAAATTGGGAGTCCCTGATTTTACCGATGGCGAGTGGCAGGATTCTGTGACAGACAATCAAATGATCGATTCTATAACTAACGGAAAGAAAAAAATGCCGGCACAAAAACATAAACTAAGCCCGGAAGATATTAAGGCTGTAGTGAAATATATAAGGTTCTTTGCCCCCAAAAAAAAGAGCTATTAAAAATATCTATATAGATGACTGCAGGTCATTTGGTCATCCACAGATTAACAATTACCTCTTGCTTGTCGAGTATATTTGTTTGCATAGATTTTAATATGTGTCTTTAATTAACGGCATAGCATTTAGGAACTACTTACCAAGCATTTGTACAACTATGTTACGCCTTCTCGGCCGGTTATCAAAATCTATTACTACTATCTGCTGCCATGTCCCCAGCAGGAGCCTGCCGCTATCAAAAGGCACAGTGAAGGAAGCGCCCAGCATGGCCGCCCGAACGTGGGCATAACCATTGCCATCTCCCCAGGCCGCATCATGATGATACGTAACCCCGGTAGGAGCAATTTTATCGTAAGCTTCAGGTAAATCTTTCAGCAAGCCGGGTTCGTATTCAATAGACGTAATTCCCGCCGTAGAACCTGAAACAAAAACAGTAAGATTGCCGCATTTGAGTTTTGAGTCCTTCAGGGCTTGTTCTAATTGAGGTGTAATATCTATTATATCTGTGTGTCCACGTGTAGATATTTCTACAGAATCAGTTATAACATTCATATTAATATCTGATATTGGGTAATGTTTTGTATTTGTAAATTAATAAAATTCAAATATTCATGCATATGATCAGCCTTGCTTTTACTGGGAACCCAGTATTGAAATCTTCCTAAAAAGGAGATAATAAGCTATTTAGTCAACTTTTCAAATCATGCAATTTATTCATTCTATACTAACTCATCAGAGAATACCAGGCTCTAATTCCCAGATCGAGGCCGATGACAGGTATCATGGATATGACGTAGAGTGACATTGAATTTTCTACACTTTAAACCAGGTAGCTATCGCAACGAAAAGTTTGGTTTCAATTCATGTCTGTTGTAAAGACCTATAGAAACGTTGAAACACTTATACCTTCTTTGCTTATTGTAAATGACACTGCTCCATTCTTATTCGTCTTATGTAAACATACTCCATACTTCTGATAATGCTCAATTGTGGAGGAAGAAATATCCCTCGCAATCCCGTTTATTATTCCATGCACAGGTTTCACTCTCTTGACCAAATCACTTGTATTCATTATAAAACCACCATGATGAGGGATTTGTATTATATCCGCAGATATATCTACATCAGAGTCGTCACCTCCTGACAAAAGCATTTCAATTCCTATTTTGCCGATATCACCACACAAGAGTACCTTGTTGCCCATATATTCAATTAGCAGTACATTTGAGGAATCATTTGCCGGTATGTTATCTACAAGAATGCCTCTCTTTCTTAATATATCCTTATCAGGGGGGTTGAGTACCTCAATATTTACAGGTTCGTATCCCTTAATTTCCAACTCATCCGCCAATAAGCCTGTCTTTATTCTCTTTTCTGTAAAAAGCTTTAACAACTCAACTTTATTCCCGGATTCCAGAAAAAATTTATTTACAAAAATATTGTCAACATTGAACCGGTTGATTATGGAGGGTATGCCATTGCAATGATCATCATCCTTATGAGATATAATAACTGTATCTATCTTTTTAATCCCCTCTTGCCAGAGAAAAGGCGCAACTACAAATTTACCGACATCATAATTTCCCCGTGTACCCGAGTCAAAAAGCATGTTTTTACCATTAGGAAATTGTAGAAAAAAAGATGCCCCATGCCTCACATCAAAACATGTTAGCTTCAAACAATCCTGACTCCGTCCGGGTAGACCCGAAAACACATAAATAGTTAAAATTGCCATGGTTGCAATTATCAAATGACTCAGCTTACTCTTGATCCTCTCTCTCAGTACAAAAAGCATGACTATCAGATAGTAGATTACAATCCATGACCACAAAGGTGTTGATGTATAGAAAAAGGGTTTAAAATTTATTGAAAAAAGGAGGACCAGATTCCGCAGTGCTAACTCAGAATATGAAACCAGATATGCAAATGGTATGGCAAGTACAGGAAATACCAACCCCATTATTAATACGATAAAACCACCTACCAGTATAATCCATACCATTGGAAAAATTATGATATTCAAGAAAATGTTTAGAGGGGTTACGATGTTGAAATAATATGCGATGAGTGGCATCACTGCAATCCAGGCTCCCAGGGATACGCAAAATGCTTTTCTACAATAGGCGGTTAATTGAAACCATAACTCGTTTCTTTCTTCCTTTGCCTGCAGCTTCTGTACAAGAAGGGTTGATTTCCAGAAAAATTTTTCTAACCGGTTTGACGTAAATATTATTCCAAGTACGGCGAGCACCGAAAGTTGAAAGCCGACGTTAAACAAGTCGGAAGGATTAATCAAAAGAATAATGAACACTGCCGCTGCAATACTATTTGGAAGGTCCCAACGCCTGTTAATAATAAAGGCGCCATAATACATAGCTACCATAATACCTGCTCGAACAATAGGAGGTTTCATTCCTGTAATGGCAGCATATAAAAAAACGATTAGTATGACAGTTATTGCCACGTATCTCGTATTAAACCTGAGAAACCTTAATAAAAAATGTAAAGAGATAACCAGAATACCCACATGTAATCCGCTGATTGCCAGGAAATGTATTGTTCCTGTCTTTAAGAAACCGTCCATAAGTTGTTCCGGTATTTTTTCACGATCACCCAGTAAAATACTACGGATGAGATGGACACTCTCTTTTTTCACCTGTGTTTCAATAACCGTTCTTAATCTCTTCTTCAGGCCATAGACAAATGTGTAGAACAAATTACCATGGCCACCTGATATAAACTCTATATTATTTAAACTGATAACATTCGCTATGGCCTCAATACGTGGGTTTTGCCTTCTAAGGTAATATTTATAGTTAAACTGGGCGGGGTTTCTAGATGTTGATGGTGTTGATATATTACCGATAAGTTCTATCTTGTCTCCATATTGTAAAACTTCCGAAAGATAACGCCTCTTGTTTACAGGAGTGCTTTCTTCTCGTTGAGTCAGATAGGTATTTATTTTGATTGTACCTGAGATTTTTCTCCACTTTCGTAACAATGTGTTGCTTTCAACATTGTCTGACGTACTCTCTATAGCCTCAGTTTTCAGCAGAAAAGTATACATCGTTTGACGTGGTTTCTTTGAAGGCAAAAGAGGATCTGGAAGAAATTTGTTAAGCGGTGGTGAGATAACGAATAAGGTTAGATTGTGTGAGGGACGAACCACAATCTGAACCGTTTGTTGGACAAGCCCGTTGTTTGGGTGCTAAACATTGTATAAGAAAATATCTTATGAAGATTGCTTCTCTTTTTTACCGCAGAAGCTATGAAGCCAAAGAAGTGGATTTTTCAATTGCTGTCGTCATGCTTTAGGAGCTACAGAACATGGTTTTTCGGCCATTTTACCTCAAATTTGGGCAAACGGGGGCCATCTCGACCCGATAATGCCGTTTTTGCAAATCTTAGATGCATAGCGGATTCGATTACATAACCAGAACAGCCTCCTCTTTTGTTAACTTGTAGGGGAAAGACCTGGATTTGTGTGATGGAGGTATCATCGTTTTTATGATCTTCATTATTCCTCCACAGCATTTGCACGTAAGCTTTGGACGCTCTCTGAACCAGGCTGACGACTTATTCGGGTTGATACCGGTAAGGTACTGAAGCAATGCAATCAAGCGTTTGCTATTAGGGTGGAGGAAACCAAAGTTCCGTGTTCGCCTGAAACCTTTGGGTAGAACATGCTGGAGAATCAACCTGAGAAACTGCGGGCCGGGAAGTGTTCTTGTGAGCATTTTTTTGCTCTTACTATCCTGGTAACGAAAGGTCACCTGACCATCTTTGCACGTAATAATATCTTTCTCTTGAATGACCCCTTTGTAGAGATAACGACCAAGATAGACCAGTGCCTTTTCACCGTTGCCGACAAATTTGCAATCGACGACCCATGTTTTGGGATAATTAACTGGAAGCGTAAGAGCCGCTTTGTTCACGGCATCGAGCATTTTTGCTCGAAACACTTTAGCCAGCGCTTTGTGATTGAAAAGGTACCGCGTCTTTCCTTCGCTTTTTTTGAAGCTCCAAAGCTTTTTCTTCTGATTGATGGCCCCGGCTGGCATTACCAGATGGATATGCGGGTGGTAATCGAGAGAGCGAGAGTGGGTGTGCAAAACAGTGATGGCTCCAGCGTTTCCTTGTAATACGCTGTCATTTTGGACAAAGGTTTTTACGGTTTCCCAACAACACTGTATCATTATCGAGTAAAGCAAGCGTTGATGCTGCCATGCTAATGATCGAAGCTCTTTGGGTATAGTAAAGGTGAGCATAAAATAGTCAGCAGGCACTTCTTTTTTCAGTTGACGCTCCAACCACTGCTGACACTCATGACTCTGACAATGAGGACAATTGCGGTTACCGCAGGAGTGCGGTACAAAAACCTGTTTTTCACAGTCATTACATTGGACCAGCATGACGCGGCTTTGCGTAGTGCGACAATCCTTCATGGCTGCCAGGGCTTTGAATTGACTTGGCAGGATCGAACCATGATAAAGAGTGATAAAGTCAGCAATGAAGGTCTCAATTATAGAGGAGAGAGATATCATATAACATTCCCCCATTCTATGGAAAAACCATTCATCAAATCATTAATTAATTGCAAGGCATTACGATTTGTATGAGAGGTCAGGTGGGTATATTTGGCAGTGGTTAAAATACTGTGGTGGCCGAGGATTTTTTGTACTTCAAGCAGATCAACACCCGCCTCAATCAGATGGGTTGCGTAGCTGTGTCGCAGACTGTGTGGTGTAATTTTTTTTTAATTCCACACTCCCGGGCTACCTTACGCAGAGTGGCCTGAACGCCATTTCTATTCAGAGGTGTTTTTGCCAGGTGGGCTGATTTCAAGCCACCATGACGGCCTGGAAATAGAAAGACAGGATTGCGATGAACAAGCCAAAAACGGCGTAAGAGATTCACGGTTACCTTTGGCAGGGGTACGAAACGGTCTTTATTGCCTTTGCTATCGCGGATATGCACCCGCATTCGCTGAGAATCGACATCGCTAACCTCAAGACGTAGTCCTTCACCCAGGCGGAGACCAAGACTGTAAAGAACAAAGTAGAAGGCCCGGTAACTGAGTTTTCTCGTCACCTGGAAAAGTTGGTGGGCTTCATTAATGGTGACAATATCGGGCAAACGTTGCGTTTTGGGTGGTTTAATAAGATTTACTTGCTCCCAACGCTTATGAAGCACATGAGTGTAGAAAAACTTTAGTCCGTAGAGGTCTAATTTGACTGCGCTCCATGAATGGGTATTGAGGAGATTGGAAAAATAGTCAAGTAGTTGCTGTTCAGATAGATCGTGTATCTGATTGTCAAAATAATCACCGATCCGTCGGATGGCACGTGAATAAGCCTCGATTGTTTTTGGCCGGAGTCCTTTCAAGCGTAGGTGCTTTAGATGCGTTTGGTAATTTTTGTTGAAATCGGATTGAGATAATGTTTTCATAGACCTGTAACCTCCTATTTGTTAATAGATTCACCCTCCCGTTGAGGGTGTGAGGTTACATTATATAATAAATTTCCGATTTTGTTCTCCGCGATAGCGGCTTCGTCCAACTATACCTCTCAGGTGTATGGGGATTTTTTCAGATTTAGTGAAATTTGATATATTGTTGACTGGATGAGAATAATATCTAATATGATGATATGCAATACCTGTCAAAAATATAAGAATAAGAAGAGCTAAAACTCTCCAATTTCTCAGTGTTAAAATTCCGGTTGGATAAGTGTCATTTGGAAAAGAGTGAAATATGGAGCAGATAACGTACGCACTAATAATAAACGCTGCGGCAGAAAAAACAAGAATAAACGGAATATTTGTTAGATTATTTGTGTATATGCCGATAGCGAATACTATTACGATTCCGACAAGAGGACGATGTGTCATTCTGTGCTGAAATTTGATAAAAGTTATGTAAGCTCTTATTTAAAGAGGGATCAGGACTATTTCCAGAAAAGAATCACTTGTAAAATAATTTACAAATAGTATAATGCTAAGGACTTAAAAGGATTTGATAAAAAGAGTGGGACATACTTAAGGTTTAGATGACAGGGCGCAGAATTCAACTTGTCAAGTCCTAACGGGTAAAATAGTATCATAATATCAGGGTACATACAAACATGTAATTTTATTATTAAATTTCGGGGAAGATTTTTATGGCAAATGGTTTTGAAGGAAAGAAGAAACACAGGCTTAATAGAAAAAAATATATCTTAAAAAGACGTGCTAGAAGAAGAAAGAAATAGAAGCTTTACTATAAGTTTTATATCGTAGCTCTTCAACCTATACATGTGTTCGTCTGTTGAACAGATGTGGCTATGGTTGCTTTCGTTTATTGAATGTAATCAGCAAGGGATGAGAGCAGCTATAAGTATTTATTATATAAAAGGATAATATGAGTTCTGCTGTAAGTATGAAAACAAAAACAAAAGTTCCCTTGATTGACTTAAAACGCCAATATAATGGTATAAAAGAGGAAATTAACATTGCAATACAGGATGTCCTTGAAAGTCAGGCATTCATATTAGGCCCTCAGGTTACAGAGTTTGAGGGTCTTTTTGCTTCACACTGTAATACGAAACATGCTGTAGGTGTCTCTTCCGGAACAGATGCGTTGATTCTTGCGCTCAAATCGTTAGGAGTTGGTGATGGTGACGAAGTCATTACAACACCTTTTACGTTTTTTGCTACTGTTGAATCTATTTGTAATGTTGGCGCTAAACCTGTTTTTGCTGATATTGATCATGAGACATTCAACATTAGGCCGGATTTAATAGAAAAAAGTATAAGTAATAAAACTAAAGCCATTATCCCCGTCCATCTGTACGGACAATGCTCAGATATGGACCAGATTCTTGAAATAGCAAAGAAACATGATTTAAGGGTCATAGAGGATTCAGCTCAATCAGTTGGAGCAGAATATAAAGGCAGGAAAGCAGGCTCAATGGGAGATCTGGGATGTTTTTCTTTTTTTCCAAGTAAAAATCTCGGTGGGATGGGTGACGGCGGGATGGTGACATGTAACAGTAAAAAACTTGAAGAATTAATTCAGATGTTGAGGATTCATGGCGGTAAACCAAAGAATTATCATGCTGCCTTAGGAATTAATGGGAGGCTAGACACATTACAAGCGTCCATTCTCATCAAGAAACTGGGACATCTGGATCATTGGTGTGAAGAACGGAGGCAAAAAGCGTCGTATTACACCGAAAAGATGAAAGGGCTTGATTTGGTAACTCCAAAGGTAATGGACTTCAACAAGCATGTTTTTCATCTATATGTTATCAGAGTAAAAGAGCGGGACAGACTTATGGCGCATTTAAAAACAAATAATATAGATTGTGCAGTGTATTATCCGGTCCCTCAACATTTACAAAAATGCCTGGCAGACCTGGGCTACAAACCGGGTGACATGCCTGAAACAGAAATGGCGGCGAAGGAGACTTTGGCGCTTCCAATTTTTCCGGAATTAACACAGAAAGAACAGGATTACGTTATAGAGACGGTCGAAGATTTTTTTTGCACATCTAAATAATTCTATTTTTTTTCTATTATTTCTTCTTTTTACTCCTTCATGTGCATTGGCCTTTACCATGGTAATAGTAGAAAGCTATTTTAAATAAAAATTATTCGTTAGGTCTTGTATGAGATTATCGTTATCAACCATATTCGTTGTATTACTAATTGTACTCTGCAACAGAAATATAACGCAGGGAGCACGAATTAAAAAAAACATTTCTCACTATCCCATACATATATCTGCTGACAGTATTTCAACTTGGCAAAATAATGAAATTAGAGTCTTCCAGGCAGGTGGGAATGCAGAAATCGAGCAAGGAGAAGCCCGTATTATTGCGGATAATGTAATAATCTGGTTTAAAGAGATCAAAACAGGACAACTTGTAGAAGGGAATATCGAGATTTATTGTAGTGGTAATGTAACACTCTTTCAGGAAGAGAATATTCAAGATTTTAAAGAAACATATCTGGAGCTAGTTACTACTGCCGGAATATCGGTCAAACCTATACTTGCACGTAATCAAGTAAAAAGCTTTGAGGATGAACAAAGATCCGAATTATATGTACAAGCGGAAAAGTTCAGGGCTAAAGAAAATGGCGAACCATATAAAGATGAAACTGCTACAGGCACTACAGAGGCAGGTGAGTTGGTAGATATATTAGCAGACGATATTGATACATGGTTGGAAAATGATGTTCGCGTAATCGTCGCAGTAGGGAACGTTAGAATTAAAAAAGGAGAAGAAACATTAAATGCTGATAACGTAATCTTATACTTTGATCAGGAAAAGAGTGAACAAGATAAGCCGGCAAAGCAGGTATATAAAGAAGTATATGCTGAGGGTAATGTGACCCTGAGACGTAAAGATGATTTAATCGTAGCAGAAAAAATCTTTGAGAATATCAAGGAAGAAAAAGGCCTTTTTGTCAATAGCACAATCAGTAGTGTTCTAAAACCTCCTACCGTCAGAATACAGAAACCTGTTTTTATGAGTGGTGAAGAGATAAAGAACACAAAAGGAAATTATGAGATAAATAATGGAGATTTTTCTCTTTGTGGTTTCGGGCATCCTCACTATCGATTTAAATATTCAAAGTTAAGAATAATTAAAACGGGTGAAAAGTCAGTTCTGACCGCCAAAAATAACGTATTTAAGATTGGAAAGGTCCCAATTCTTTATTTCCCTTATTTGAACTTTAATTTAAAAAGGAGTCCAAAGAGACTCCAGGAATGGAACACTGGAAAAACGACAAGATTTGGGAGGTTCTTTACAACCGATTGGGATCTATACGGTTTTGGTTTTGGTGAAAAACTGAGCGAATGGAGTGATTTAACATTAAGCGCAGATTTTCTGGAACTGAGAGGACCGGCGGCTGGTTTGGATTTTCAGTACAAAAAGCCCAATTATTATGGATACGCCAACACATATTACATAAATGATGATGAAGAACTTGACATCAATGATGTCCCTGTCGATTCCAAGAACAGAGGGCATTTTTTATGGAGGCACAGACAAAAGTTATTAAATAATTGGGTAGCAGATATAGAAATATCACATGTTGGTGACAGAAGCTACTTTAGAGAATATTTCCAACCGGAATTCAAAATACAAAAGGACAGGACTACTTTATTATATTTGAAGAATATTTCAGGTAATAGAGGAACTACATTCCTGGCAGAACATCAATTACGGACATACGACACTCTGGTAGACTCAGTAAGACTTAGCAGGAAAAACGAATCATTTCCCGAATTAAAATACAGAATTATTGGAGAGCCTTTCAGGGACGGCAGACTAAACTTCACTTCTGAAACTGAGTTGGTATATCAAAACAGGGTGTTTGATAGAATTACACCTTTGAAAGCTGAAACTAATTTTCTGGGTCGTGGAGAATGGTTGACAGCGGAAAGAGTTTTTGACAGATCACCAGCGCGACTTGATCCGGAAGAAACTGTCAGGTTTGATACCTTCAATATGCTAAATGCTCCTTTTGGATTTATGGGTCAAAGATTTAATCCATTCATAGGGTTCCGACTCACCGGTTATAGTGAAAGTGTGAAGGTGAATCCTGTTACCCTTAGTAATGAAGGCAGCGGTTCACCGCGAGGAAGAGTAGCAATTCCTATTGGCTTTAATACCAGCACAACACTCTCGCGGACATATAGTGTATATAATAAATTATTAAATATAAACAGGTTGAGACATATCATGGTACCGGAATTAATGTTTAATTTCATGCCGATAGTAACTCAGGATCCGGAAGACTTAAATCAGTTTGATGGAATAGATGCGCTTGATACATATCAATCAGTCAAATTTGGCTTACGTAATAGACTCCAGACAAAACGAGGAGAACCGGGAAAAAGAAAACGGTAGATATTATTGACTTAGACACAGAATTAAATCTTTTCCCCGGTAGTGCAGGTCTTAACAGGCAACGGGATGATTACATAGGATGGAATTATAAGATAAGATTGACCGACAAAATCTCTATCCTTTCAGACGGAAATGAATTCAACTTGAGAAAAGGAGGAGTGGATATTTTTAATTTTAACCTTCTATACACAAATTCTCCAAGATGGCATTTCTCAATTGGGAACAGGTTTATTGATAATATCAGCTCAACAGTCCTCTTCTCATCAACATTGTCATTAAGTGAAAAATGGAGCGTAAACTTTACCGAGCAATTTGCTTTCAGGACTGAAGAAAAAGACGCTATAGGCAGAGGTAATGATTTTGATCAAGAAAGCTTATACAGCTCCGCTTCAATCACAAGATATTTTCATGATTGGATAGCGACGATGAGTCTTAATCAGATTGGTACCAGAGATGATGATAATATTGTCAGGTTTAGTATTCTACCTCGCGGATTAGGCGCCACAACATCCCGTTTGAGGTCCCTGGGTACTTTGGTGCCACAACAGCAGCAGCAATAGTTAACCCTTTTTAATTCATATCATGAAAAAAGCAGTTTATCCTGGCACTTTCGACCCTGTTACTTATGGTCATATCGATGTAATCAAACGTGGCAGTAAAATCTTTGATGAACTTATCGTCGCGGTTGGTCACAACCCATTTAAGAATCCCATATTCTCAGTTCAAGAACGAATGGATATGCTTTCAAATAATACCAAAGAAATGCAAAATACCAGAATAGATTATTTTGATGGAATGCTGACTGACTACATGAAGGAAGTGGAAACGAATATAATATTAAGGGGTGTCAGGACAGTATCGGACTTTGAGCATGAATTCCAAAGAGCCCTTACAAATCGTGTATTAAGTGCGGATATGGAAACAGTGTTCATAATGACGAGCCAGGAATATTCATTTTTAAATTCCAGTCTCATAAAAGAAGTCGTAAGCCTGGGAGGTGATATTTCTAAGTTTGTACCTTCTGATGTAGAGAAGCTACTCCGTCAAAACTTTATTTCTTCATAGAATACTATATTAATGGGAAGTATTTATTTACGGACTACAAAAACATAGTTTTGACACAAAATAGAAAAAAGAAAAGAGAGAAAGATATCCATTGTATTCCAGGATAATGCCATAATTTTAGAATTACTTAGAAAAGTTGGAACTCTACCCCAAAAGTTACGTGGCAAAAACCCGTAACGTTTTATATATATCAGATTAAGCTGAGCATTATTTAGCAATTTAGATATCTTACTTGAAGTGTAACGGTATCGATGGTGATGCTTTTTAGGCAAAAACCTTGATACCATTTCTACTAAACTATAACGGTTAGGAAGGTGGTAACAAATAAAAACACCACCAGGTTTCAATACTCTTAATATCTCATTCAAACTCTTTTCTTCATCTCCTCCAATTTCTCTTACGTGTTCTAAGACACCAATAGAGGCTACTGCATCAAAAGAGCAATCCTTAAAGGGTAAGTTCGTAGGATCACCGGTGCTTCCTTGTACAAAACGGTATTGTTCATCAGCAAGTTCCACCCCTTTAGGAAACATGTTCAGCGAGTAACCAAAGGTTTTATAGCCAGCCTTCACTAAAAAAAATGAAAAGTGTCCATTTCCGACACCCCAATCAAGCACTTTAACACCAGTCGGAACATATTTGTGGAACACGCGGTACAATAATCTATATTGATATGCTCCAACTAAACTTAGAAACTGTAGGAGCGTACCTTCCGGATACTTTGTTGCAAACCATACAAGTTTATTCAGGATAGAAATTTCTTTTTTGTTATTAGAAGTAATCATATGAGGAAAACATAATGTCTTAATTAAATGCTTCTTCTATTACGTCAACCAGTTTTTTTGTCAACACCCTCATCTCGTACTTTTCAAATACATTATTATTTTCTTCAAATTTTAATTTATTGTCTTTCCATTTCTCATAAAAATCGAGGATACTGTCTTTGATCCCATCTATATCCCTGGGATCAACAGTTATTCCCAGCCTATCTTTGACTATCAAGTCTTTCGCTTCTCCTTCAGGAACTAACGCTAGAATGGGTTTTCTTGCACCTATGTATTCAAATAATTTGCCGGTAAGTACAGATTTTGAACGCTCACACGTATAGATTACGAGTAGTAACAAATCTGCTTCGGCCTGATATTGAAGGCTTTTGTCGTGAGAAACATGACCCTTCAGCTCAACAACATTCTCCAGGCCCATCTCTTTTACAAATGTTTCATTGTTTTTTCCAAAATCACCAACAAAGTATACTCTTATAATGCTAGAAACGTTCTTTTCTTTAAACAATTTGGACAACCCCTGCAAAAAATAATATGGGCTTTGGTCTATATCTGATGGTGGAACATTATCATTAAAGGTACCGGTAAAAGTTATTAATAATTTATCATCTACTCTTTTTTTTAATCTGGAATGATTGAAGTCGTCATGATCATAACCGTTAGTAATGGTAATAAATTTCTCTTTTTCTATCCACGGATATCTATCTATATAGTCTTTTCGCATAGTGTTAGTTGCAAATATAGCCTTACTGGCCTGTCTTAAGACTACGCCTTCCCATAACCGATGGAGCCAATTATCCCAAAGCTTTCTTGGATTTAATGTCCATGCGTCTCTGAAGTCGAGTATTAAAGGAACTCCTCCTAACATACTCAAAAAATTACCAACCAAAAAGGCAGACCAGGGATAACCGGATACATATATGATAGATATATCCTCTTTTGCTAAAAGACGTAAACCTTTAATAAATGTACTTGGCGCCCAGGAATTCTTTTCATCCGGAAACCAGAGAGTATTGTAAAGTAGTTTTCTCAGCTTTAATATTTTTTTTGTAAATAGTGCTTTTTTACTTGTTTTGTTGGTACCTTTTTTGGTTTTACGATTCAAGAATTTTACAACTCTGGCAATCGTACCTATTTCCCTGGTCCTGATAACTTCAACTTCGTCCGGAATCTTATTTATTAAGGAAGGATCATTTGGGTGAAAATGATCGTATCCATCTCGAACTGTCAGCACTAATGGATGCCATCCATATTTCGGAAGATATTTAACAAACTTTATCGTTCTTTGTACAGGCACTCCTCCAAATGGTGGAAAGTAGTAAGCGATCATCAGTATTTTCTTTTGTTTCATAATTATTTATTAATACTAATCACAAAAGGTAAGACGGCCATCAACATTTTCTAATAAACAGGCCCGAATGCCAGTTGAAAATATATTGATATTTCTTATTTTGGTTTAAGCATTTATTACATGTTTAGCATTCCACGTCGGCAACGACTCATCGAACACAATTGCAATACCAATTAAATATTGGATTTCTAGCTGTTAATTCTTGTATACGGTTATTCTAATTCTTCCATGTTTTATTATTAAAATCCGAAATTTGCAACCTGAAACCCACATTAATCATAGTCCGAACACCTTCTTCCAAACAGCAAAATTTATAAGTCTCCAAATAATGGTTATGCCACATTTTACCTGACTATTTATAAGTAAATCCCAGTCCTTTAATAGTTTCTTAGTATTAATAAACTCTTCCAACTCAGGCGTGAAATAATCTTTCAATTCATCTTTCATTTCATTAAGCCATCTAAATTCAGGTGTAGCAAAACCTACTTTATCTTTCCTTAATCTAATTTCTTCCGGTATTACCCCTCTTATAGACTCTCTTAAAATATACTTACTCCAACCATTATGTATCTTATAAACAGAAGGTATCTGAAAAACATATTCAATGAGTTCTATATCATCCGCAAAAGGTGTTCTTGCCTCTATTGAGAATCTCATAGAATTTCTATCTTCATACCTCAGCAGAGATTTAAGACTTTGCCTATTTATGTGCTTATATAACATATGGTTCAATGACGTATCTGCTTTATCTTTTAGCAATTCTAATCTTTCACTGTTTTCATCCCAAAAACCAGCATTCAAATAGTTAAACTCCTTGATATTAGCCTTAAAAAGATATTTTTTAATGGGAGAAGGAAAATACCTTGCGCTATACAACTTTACAAGGGATGTAAGTAAAAATCTCATATTTATTGGAGAATTATCAAGATTTTTCAATTCTTTTACAAACGTACCAATATTTACATTTTTCAATATCTCCGCAAAAAATGTTCTATAATACGCCTGGTACCCCGCAAAAAGCTCGTCTGCTCCCTGTCCATCCAACAATACCTTTATATTAGATTCCTTTGCAAGCTTCATGACTCTATATTGAGCATATATACTTGTAGAACCAAACGGTATATCCTGTGTGTAAACCAGATCTTCTAAATCTTCAAGGAAATCCTTAGAATCAGGGAATGTCCGATACCAGGAAGTTTTTGTACTTTCAGCTACTAACTGCGCCCATTTACTTTCGTCTACTGATTTGTCATTCTCATAACAGGCGGTAAACACGCTTTGCCTTTCACCTATTTGAGCAATACTCTCCTTTCCAAGAATTTCGTTTACTATACATACTATCGCAGAACTATCAATACCACCACTCAAACATGAGCCTACAGGTACATCCGAACGAAGTCTTAATGATACGGCGTTTAATATACGTTCTTTGATTTTTTCTGTAAAATGTTTCAAATTACTTTTATCAAATCGTTGCCAACTTTCTGAATATTCTAAGCTATAGTATTGCCATTTTTTAAAAGCGTTTGTTGATAAACAATAATGAAATGCATGAGAAGGCTGAAGCTCATAAATATTCTTAAAAAATCCTTCCTCATCATTTTCCTGCCAGTTAAACACAAAATAATCAAATACCGCATTTGAATTAATACCTGTTTTAAACATAGGTATACTTTTTAATGATTTTATTTCTGAAGCAAAAGCAAAGAAATTTGAATCTAAATAATAATATAGAGGCTTTACACCTGTCCTGTCTCTTGCACCAAATAACCCATTCTTTCTTTTGTCATAAATAACAAATGACCACATCCCATTTAATTTACTCAGACAGTTTTCTCCCCACTCTTCATATGCAGCTAAAAGAACCTCCGTATCTGTATTTGTGAAGAAGTCATATCCTAAAGCCTTTAATTCTTCTCTTAATTCTACATAATTATAAATTTCACCGTTATGAATTATCCAGAGATTTTTATCCCTGTTGCTCATCGGTTGATGTCCAAGCGAAGAGAGATCAAGTATGGACAGCCTTCTATGTCCAAGAAACATGTTTACCTCCTTGTCAAAAACTTCAATCCTTGAATGATCCACTTTACTATCAGGTCCAGCTAGAGCATAACCTTCTTTTGCATTAGTATTTATCGCCAAAAAACCCTCATCATCCGGACCTCTATGCTTGAGTGCATTGTTCATCCTTACTATCCACTCAGGTTTAACCCTCTGTTTACTACAATATATTCCAGTTATTCCACACATTAAGGTATTATCCCTCTAATTATATGTCGATGGATTTCAGTTATAAGATTTTTAATACTTGGCATTTCGGATTCTTTCATTCCTGAAAGAATGTGTTTGTGATGAGGAAATGTGCTAATATTTGGATAATGAGGCGCATTATCATACCGAAATATCAAGTTGTTTTTGGAATCCATATAATGGTATCGGTAGTTAATAATAGGGTTACTTTCTCTGAAGTGAATATGCTGAAAAAAATTCAAAAGAGAATTATCTATAAACTTAACTTTCGCTTTAATATAGGCAGAATTGGGACTTGTATGAACCCTTTGGATATCAGAAAAAAATACTAAAGAATTATCTTTTATTACTCTATCTATTTCATCCAAATGTGTCTCTATCATTTTATCAACTCTTTTAAGCACTCCTTAGTTTTTTTCCATTCCCTAATTCCATCAATTAAGGCTTTCCACTCAAAAAAGTCTTCTTCATCACCCATTTCCCCTTTCTGGAATAGATTATGAAATTCATTTGAAGATAAATTGTATTTTTCTTCAAAAAACTTACATTTGTTTTTTAATTCATGATCAGCTAAATCACAGATTTTCTCTTCTCTTTTAATCGAAGAAATTAAGCTTCCTTTTGTAGCCATAATATAATCTCCTTTTTTGAAAAATCGTTACTATTTATTCCCAAATGAACATGGGTTTGTATGAATAAAAAAATCCTTCTTCACCCACGATGTGCAGGTAGGTTTTCTCTTTTTCATCACACGCTCTAGTAGTATACCACCTATATTCGACTGATTCACCATTTAACTTAATGTGCATCAGTAACATAAACTACAGGATCATTCTCTGTAAAATGAACCTCTCTTCTTATTGCTTCTACAAGCTCATACCTGCATCCTTGACTGAAGTACCATTTGTCCAAATTTCTTCAAAATTGGAAATTTCAAAATACAATTTACCATCATTTATTTTGGTTCTCCTCCCGGTCAGTTTGCATTGCAAAAACTTGCTTATTATTTATTGTAAGTTGTGTATTAAACATAAATAGTATGAGTACAAAGACCCAATTTTGCATTAATCTTTAATTGTTCTATAAAGATTTATTAATTTCTTAGAGTCATTCTTCCAACATAACTCATTTTTAGCATTTTTTATGTTGTCTTTTAAGGAAAGATAGTAATCCCGGTCTTCGAGCAAGGCCCTTATTGCTTTTACAGATTCCCTTTCATTGTCTGAGTCTACTGCATACCCACTTTATATTTTTCTACAATTTTTCTCATTTCTACAAATCCTTTATCTATTACTATCGATAATCCGGCCGCCATCGCCTCAAATAATTTATTGGGCATAGAATACTTATAAGAAAGCGGCTTAGGTTTAACTAAATAGATTTCAATGTCTGCACCGCTTAGATACTCCAAGATCTCATTGTATTTTACCTAACCCGAACAAAATACAATTCTGTTTCTCTCCCCAAGTTTATCGCTCAAGTTAATCAGATAAATTTGATAGTCTTTATCAATCTTACCCATCAAGACCAACATAACATTTAAATCTCCTGGGATTGATAAAATATTTATTATCCTCTTAATTTTGCGATCTTCAGATATTGCACCGTGAAATATACTAAAATCGATTTGGTTTTTGACTTCTTAAAAAACCAGATCTTAGTTGCAGTTATGCTCGGGCAAAATTGTTTTTGGATTATTGCCGAAAACAATTTTGAGATGAGTCTATCATCAGTTTTTTGCCATCTTTTATTGTCAGAAGCTCTTGAAGCTTTTCTGAATACGGAACGTTTTCAAATGAAATTGTATTCCTTAAGACCAAAGGGCGATTAGCAAGTTTATAGTCATTTTTGAGCAGATCAGCTATACATTCAGAAACCGTAATTACTGACTTGCATTTTGATATAAAGAGTCTCTCAAAAAATATCCTAGCGCTATTGGTAACATAACATTTCAATATTTTCAGGAAATAATTCTTAGAGGGGCTGTAGGTTAAAAATAATTCCCCTCAACCTTTTTATTTACTCCAGAAGGGAAAATTGCAGGAACGAATCCTATGAAGTTTCGTTTAATTATTAGTAATCTAATGATATCCTCTGCCATATTGTCAATTAAAGTTGTTCAATTTTCTATTATACTATTGCCAATTTTTTTAACACAATGGATCATCCTCATAAACATCCTTCATCCTACTTGCGATCTTTATGGGATCATGCCACTTTTCAACGTAAGCTCTACTTTTTTCTCCAATCATTGGTAAAGAATTTCTATCTTCTATAGTTTCTTTAAGTACTTCGTAAAGATTATCAGGATTAGCTTTAATTATTGGCATCTCTTCCTTCATCTCTTTTGGTATAAATTTTAAATCTTCCTCTCTAATGTAACAAATAACAGGTTTACCCATAGCCATTACCTCAACTGAAAAACCTCCATACCAACCAATTAGCAACTGATCAACAACCAAATCTGCTTCCTTATAAATCTCAAGTGCTTTATTATTTGGGATTCTTTCTATAAGTATAACTTCAACATCATTATGTTCAGATTCTATACGTTTGAGAACAGGCAGTATATATTTTGTACCCTTAGCGCCTCTATCTGAAGGTGCATGTAATATTTTTATTCTATTGCCCTTGTTTTTTTTAGTCGGTGACAAAAGTAGATTGTGAAAATCTATAATCGTATATGGAATAAACTCGGCATTTGGCAATACATGCAACAAGTCGGGATTTACAGAAAAAACCTTATCAGCATACTTGGAAATTTTTTCTATCCTTTTTCTCTTAATAAAGTCAGATTTGTCATTACAGAAACCACCGTAACAAGTGCTTTCAGCACAGGCATTAATATTGAAATTATATTTACTGTAACTCTTCTGCCTGGCATCACAACCATTAAAAGTAACTACAACCTTCTTCCCAATTTTCCTATAAATTGGAAGATCAACATCATATAATCCTAATCTATCGAATTGTAAAAATGAGCGACCAAAGTTAAAATGAAAAATATCATAAGTACATAAAGCTTTAAAAAAAAATGATGCAACCCTGTAGTACTGTGTTAGTAATTTGTACTGTTCGATGTGTAGGTTAATGTCATAAGGATAATTAGGCCATGAATCTTTAAAATAAACTACTGTGCTATCTAAACCAATTGCCCGTTCTCCCTGAGCCAGACCATATGGATTCCCTCCTACGCTCGTCGGGGCGTGTAATATTTTATATTTTTTTTTGCTGTTTGCCATTGTAAACTGTCCTAAATATATTTTTTTATACCATCTTCAAATGTAATCTTTGAATTGCCCAGAAGGTTGCATATTGTATTTATATCACCAATATGTCGGGGTTCTCCATTATTTTGATCCTCAGTACAGATTTGTTCAATTGCTTCTTGAATATAAAATGCTCCTTTTCTCTTTTGGTGTGAGACAATGTAAAATCTTTAGTGTTTTATTATGCTTCATGAATTATCATCCTTGATATTCCTTCTTCTAAGCTTACTTTGGGATAAATTTCTAATTTCTGCTTCATTTTGGCATTATCTCCTAAAATATCCCCAGAGCTTCCATTTTTAGTATGTTTTAAACGAACCCTTTTTCCAACCAATCTACCCATCATAAGAACCAGATCCTTAATACTTATTACTTCATCACCGGCTATATTGTAGATGTCAGATGGCAAAGATAGCGCGGGTTCGAATACTTTAATTGCATCCCCCACATAGATTGGATTCATATTGATACCATCTTGTCCTTCAATGATGATAGACTCACCTCTCTTTGCCCTTTCCAGCAATCGTGAAAACAGCATGCCCCTTTGGCCTTCTCCATAGACAAAGAAGAAGCGCAAGGCTACTGTATTGAAAAATTTATTGTAATTGGCAATCAATAGCTCGGCAGTATACTTAGAACTAAGATAGAAATTTAGTGGAGTAACAGGGTCTGTTTCAACGAACTTCTCATAGCTATAGCCATAAACTCCACCAGATGAGGCAAAAACAAAACATTTTGCACCAACCTGTCTTGCATATTCAAGCAGTTGAAACGTGCTATGAATGTTTATATCAAAGATGTCCTTGGATTTGTCAGGAAACTGCTTGTAAAACCTGGATTGAGCGAGATGAATAAATATGTCAACATTGTTTGGAAGACGTGAATAATCCAGCGGTTGAGCCAAATCTTGCTCAATCCAATGTACTCCTGTAAAAAGATTTTTGCCGGTCAGTTTCCTAACCAGTCCATAAATTTGGTGCCTGTCTTGAATAGCACGAACCAAGTGACTACCAATGAAACCAGTCGCACCAGTAATCAATATACTGGACATATTTATTCTCCCAACCTTTTTTTCTCAGAATCCTTAAGGGTTTGCGGTGTAAATCTAAGCAAATCTCAATCGCTTAGTCTACTAGGCATAAAGGTTTGTCTGCCCAAAAATAGTTATATAGTAACATACAACTTCATAACTAGGAAATCCTTGTAGTAAAACTATTTTGCGTTTCAGAGCACACTTGCTTATCACCTTCATCACTTACAGCATTTCTTTTAGATAAGAGCGAGGTTAACATTTGCCACTCCCGTTTATCCAGAATTCTCAGGACAAACAAGAAACTAACATAAATCAAGCAATACATGATCTTGACTACCAAGCAAGTAATAAGTGTCATCTCTGGCAAGAATGGTACTAATAGAACGAAACCAAATGTAAGACCAACTACAGCGAGTACCCGCCATTTTTCATAAACAACAGGAAATAAACGCTGTGATGTCATAAAGTAGGCAATCGTAAGGAATGTATATGATGCTGCGGTTGTCCAGCTCGCTGCGATCATACCCCACTTCGGAACCAACAAGATATTTAGAATGAGGTTCATAACTGCCGCCATCCAAGAGAAACTAGCGAAGTAATTTGTCTTCTTAGTGATAGAGATCCCGATAGCCGTAACCTGTGTTGAGGCGTAAGCCATAAATCCCAGAGTTAGAGGCCCCATAGCAATGGCTGCTGGATAAAAAGTTGGTGTTGACAAAACCATCAATACCTCATGTGCAAAGGTAGTTATAAAAACACACAAAAGCCCGAAACCAACCATGATATACGTCAATACCATACCAAATAATGCAGGCGATTCATTAGGTTGTTCCTCATATATTTTAATGGCATAAGGTGACCAAGCCTGCCCCAGTGCACCGTTAACGAGCCCGAGTAAACTGGATGCGGTAATTGCAACGGTATAGAGTCCAAGCTCGTCAAGCGTAGACAACTTTCCAATTACAAGTCGATCAGAACTGGCAAAAATCCAATAGGCTAATGTTGTTGGCACAAGTGGTACACCAAACGCTAACATATTTCGAAGCACTCTGAATGAAAACATCAGATTTAACATAGTGCGCGCTGTCCATATACGTATCGGAAGTATGATAACTGTCCCTATTAAGGTACCCCCTAGAACTCCAACAAGACCAAGATCTAAAATAACAGCAGCAAACAGACTCAGTCCAACACTTAAAAGTGTCGAGAAGAAATTTAGCGTAATGAACAGTTTTGAACGAAATTGATTACGTAAGACCTGACCACACATGGTGTTTATGAGACTAACTGGAGCCGTAACTAACGCTAGTATGAATAACTGTCCATATTTGTTTGTTCCAAACGACCACTGAGAGAAAAACATCGAGAATGGTAAACACAACAAAATCATGCCACCACTCCATAAGGTTAAGAATCCAAACCATGTAGTAGTAAGGAGTTGCTTCTCACGCAAGGACTTGGCCTCAAAGAAGAAACGTGCATAAGCCGAATCACCTCCAAGTATCAAAATCCCATTTAATAATCCAATTACAGTGATAACAAGACTCCAAATGCCGTATTCCTGCGATGTAAAGATTCTGGTATAAATTGGCATGGTGATCAATGCGGTAGACCTTAGTAAGATATCACCAGTACCGTATACAACAATGTCTTTAAAGAGATCGCGAATCCGTAGTTTCATAAGAGATAATATTGGGAGAACTGGAAGGAAAAAGGACTGCTTCACTGATAATACGACACATAACTAATTCTATGTTAAACGGTTTTCTACTAGGGGATGTTTTACTAGAGGTTTTTGTTTATTGTATTCCGATTTTAATGGATGGAACAGGTTCATTAGATCAACATCTTTCCCATGTAAAATTTTATCATAAATAGAACCGAATATATATTTACCGGTTTCATATGAATGATATTTTTCCACATATGTTCTACCAGCCATACCTAACTGCTCACGTAGTTCAGGGTTTGTGATTAATACTTTTAGGTTTTGTTTAATCGTTTCAGGTGACGTTGAGACAATAGGGCATTCATTGAGATAGGAATATCTGCGGAACATACGAGTGTAAGCTTCGTGTTCCAAGTTGCACATTACTGGCAAACCAGATGCCATTCCTTCGATAGCAGCCAGTCCATACCCTGTACATATAAATTGGTCTGCCAGAATATCCATCTCCTGCATTAGCTCTAAAACCTTGTCGTTAGGCACCTTTTCCAGTAAAACTAAATCAATTTTTAAACCCTCTTTCTTTAGTTCTTCGACTGCGTGAATCAGAAACTCTGTCCCTTTCACACCTCGATGATTTGGAGCATGCATCACTTTTACAATTCCAACCGTTCCATCACATGTAGAGTATTTTGTTTTGTAATCACATAGGTCTGTATTTATACAACCATAATTAAATGCTAGAGCATCCCATCTTCCCAGAGAGTCAACCATAAATGCATTTAATATGATATCTGCATGATAAGACCAATATTGGATACGCCTTACAATTCTTTTTTCATTTCGTGCTGCCTCCGGATAAGATAATAGCAAGCCATTCCTTAAAGATGGATCAATTATTTGTGAATAAACATACATGTCTGCACCATAAGGCATCAACACCGTCCGAATTCCAGCCAACCGGAATAGATAAGCTTCTAATCTCCATAGTGGTGTTTCACCCAAAGGTCCTCCAGAAAAAGGCAAATGAACAACACTCGCATTTCGAATAATATACAAAAGTGCAAAATACGATGACACTTCAAGTCTCAAGCGCGGCGGCCAGATCCACTTTAATACCAGATCCTCGAAATATAAATCATAATCCTCCCTCTTGTTGATAGACGGATAAAAGCACTTCATCAAAGTTTTAGAACTCCAACCAGCGTTGTTCATCATGGAAGACCAATACTTATTGTTTATGATAGGAACGGGTCCCCATACCAATTCCTTCCTTTGTTTTTTTAGAAATATGCATAATACAAGTACGACTGGGAAAACAAAGATGGCAATAAGCACCCTAAGCAATATCAGTAATTTTCTGGTTAATACAATCTTTCTGTTCATTTAGAATCCTCAAAAATAGACATACTCTCGTTAACATTTTAGTTCACCGCCAGAATAGTTTGTATTATTTCTTTAATTTAAAAAGTTTTTTTCAAGGGAAATCATATTTATTCTATACCGCCTTTATATTCATTTAATCCGCCATAACTGATCGCCATAAGCTTTCCTTGATAACGTTCTTCATTGATAAGTCTTTGATAGACAGCATTATGATACTGTTGCCCAAGTACGAGAATTATAAGAGAGTGTGTATGCAATTCTATCTCTTTAGGCGACATAATTTGGACACTTGTGTTTGGCATATATTTTCCCCAAAGAAATCGGTTATCATCTACAACCACAATCTTTTGCAGTAATTCAGGGCTAAATGTATTAGAATACAACAACCCGGTAAGAGAAAGCCCTGCTCCATAAAGAACAACCTTCTCACAGGCATTTTGAATAACTCGTTGAAGTTCAACAAGGGTGTGTAATGATACATTTAAGTACTGGAGTGGGTTGTATTTTTGATTTCTCTTAGAAAAAACACAAATTAAACTAGGATCTATGTCACCGTTGATAAACTCAACCTCAAAGCCATAACGCCTCACTAGTATCAATAATGATGTCTTACAAAAATAATGTGGGTGTTCATGGGCAAATACGTTAAGCATGCCTGCTTTTAGGAAATATTCAACATTTGGTACTTGAGCAATAGCTACTCCAGTGGGCATTAGGTTATCAGACAAGGCGTTGAAAAAATCATCAAATTTGATTATATGCTCTAGATTAAATCTAGAAATCACATAGTCAAATTTCTTATCCAGCTTAGTAACGCCGTAGAAACCATCTATAAACTCTACAAGATTATGTTGTGTTGCACCTGGATTAATTGCCGTACAGTCGTAACCTCGTTTTAGAAACTGCTCAAGTTGCTCTACGTTATCACATCCAATTTCTAACAAAGCAGCACTCTTTTTTCTTAGATACAAATCTACAACCCTATCAAAGGGCTCCCTATAAGGCTGCTGCATCGACTCAAGATTCTTGAAGGGATAGAGATAGTAATAATCTTCATATATACTTTTCGTAAACTTCTGTTCTATTTCATTTAAAAATATATGTTCACACTCATTACAACAATATGAAACCAAGGGGTGTTTTCTGACTGTATCGCACTTATTTGCATTAATAGGGAAAAGAATTGCCGGAAGTTCCAGATAGTTATAAAAAGCGAAAATATCACTTGCGCCACATGCTGGACATTGTTTATATCTAAGTATATTCATTTTTGTACCATCATTAATCATAAAATCTGTTCATGAAGACTACGAAGAATCAATACTTCATTGTAATCAAAATCTTGCTCTATGGTTTCACCATATATGTGTTTTCTAATCAACACTTCAGGTTCGTTATAGCCAGCCATTGCACGCAAAGAGGTTGTACCAGAAAACCTGGGATTTATCTCGAAAACTTTTACCTTGCCATTAATCAAACGGCATTGTATATTTATTGGGCCTTTTGCTCCAATTGCTTTTGCTATCTCTTTACACTGTTCTGTCACTTCAGGGAACCGCCCTACATACCCATGACTTACACCAGTACTGACCACTAGCTTTGCACCCAAATCAGTTCTCTTGGTACGATTTGGCACAGATGTTTTGGTATGAAGTTGCCCGGACAACAATCTTCTGACGGCAATCGAATTGATGTAATTACCATCCATATCATGAAGAACACCAACAGTGTACTCGTCTTCTGGATTACCTACATATTCCTGTATAATGAAGCTATCAGCAATTAATTCAAGCCCAAGATAATCTGCCAATCCCAGTAATTCAGTAGTATTCTGGGCAATAAAGACATTTGTAGAACCACCACCACCAACTGAAGGTTTAACTACAACGGGATACCAATCGATCTGCTTGAGACTGTCTCTTGTTTTTACACTCAGGTAACGTGGTGCTTCAAAACCAAGGCCAGAAAGCAATTGGTTCGTTGCTTCCTTATTCATGCAGACATTAATAAGCCGTGTTGGATTGATCGGCAATAAAATACCACGTTCCTCAATACGATCTCTCTCTGCAGAGAACCGTTTTAACTCTGGTTCACAACCATGAAACAATGCTCTGATACCAAATCGACCGCACACTAATAATAGTTCATTCATATAACATGGATGATTAGCAAGCGGTAGTGTAACAAACCTATCGACAAGTTTAGATTGAGAACATTCTGCATCTGCATCTGCACCTACAATAAAATATTGATATTTACTAGAAAGGCGAATGGCCTTAAGAATTTGTTCGCCATGGCCTCCACCACCTATTGCCGTAATCAAAACTGGCAACCGTTTATCAACCATAGAATTCTCCAAACAACTTTGTCTCCTTTCTATCAAAGAGAGCTGTTACCGTTTCGTGAACATCAGGTACTTCTGCAAGAGTTTTGGCTGAGGAACTACGAATATCAAATCGTATAATTCTAGCCACAGCAGTATCAGTATCAAATAATGCTATTGATCCGTACCTCCCATCATCCCTTGGCAATCCACAACTACCTACATTAATGTAGGTCACACCTTGATGTTTTCTTATAAATGGGTAATGACTGTTACCCATAAAAACAAAATCTGCATCTATATCAAAAACGGACAAATCACTATCTGGGTAAACATAACCACTCGTTGGATCCTTTGGACTTCCATGCACAAAAAGTAATTTCCCCGCCAGAGTATACATTGTGTAAACTTTATCCCAGCTTGTGATAAAATCGATACAAGCCTGATTCATCAATGATTTTGTCTTGTATAATTGGTAAATTTGATCACGTTTTTTATCAAATTTACCATCAAGAAGCATATCCTCATGATTCCCACGTACACAGATCTCTTGACCTGACATGCCCATTAGATATTCTACAACTTTAATCGATGGTATATAACCAATGGCATCACCGAGAAACACCATTTTATTAACGCCTCTCTTCCTTAATATATTTAACGCGAGCTCAAACGCATAATAATTACCATGGGCATCTGATATAAAACCTAATATCATTTTAATTTATCACTCTTTATAAATTCAACTCAATGCTTTTTCTCCCATAAACACTTTTGGAAGAGTTACTGTACAGTGTACAATTACACCGGGTTTGATATTTACAAATTCTCCGTTACTGCAAGAATCTAATAAACCCGATATTACAACATTCCATTTCTTTTTATTCTAAAGAGTTGTTCTGTTAAGGCCAAAAAACCTCAAAACATCTTGAATAGAGGTTTTCAACCACAGACCAACCTATTAAACATCCTATGCCGGAATTTACTATTTTGTTATTAAATTCCCCCACCTTTACTTGACAAAAATTGTTTGCACCATTCTTCTAAATTTAACAGAGACCATATGAAAAGCCTCCTATTCTGTTTACCTTCAATATGTACATCTACTAATTGTTGGACTGCAGTTTTGTCCATAAACTTATAAATCATGGCATCACTGTTGTAAATTATTTGGCGAACATAATTTATACTTTCACCTCTAAACCATGATGCATCTGGCGCAGAAAACCCTAGTTTTTCTCTATTCGCAACCTTTGCGGGAATGTATCGTTCCATTACTTTTCTCAAGAGCAACTTGCCATCACTTGTTTTTTGAAAATACTTTGAGGTTTTTGGGCCAGGTTCGTTTTCATTCAATTTTACAACTTCTCCCAGATTACCAAGTTTAAATCGAACAGGCACTTTCATTGCAAAATCAACTAAATCATTGTCAAGAAAAGGGACCCTCGTTTCAAGACCGTGAGCCATACTAAGCTTATCTTCCACCACCAGCAATCCATGGAGGAATGTTTTGGCCTCAAAGTACAATGAATGATTTATATAGTTTTCCGGTTTACTCAATCGGTCAGCATGATCATGAAATACATCCCTGAAAATGTCATGAGTCCATACATGTTTGACATCGTTCCATATAGGACTAAATACTTTATGTATAACTTTGTTTGGAATAAGTCTCTGCCAGAATTTATAATACTTGTCAATATAATGTTCAAAGTCATCATTTACCACAGCCCTGTAATAACGCCAGGGATATCCGCCAAATAGTTCATCCCCCCCAGCACCGGAAAGCACAACCTTGACAAACTTTGAAGCTAATTGAGCAACATAGTAATTTGGGTAACTCTGGCCTACTCGTGGTTCTTCGAGGTGCCAGGCAAGTTTGGGAAGCACTCTCTCCATGTCCCCTGCTTTCAGGACCATTTCATAGTGTTCAGTCTTGAAAAGATAAGACATGTATTCAGCTTTCTCGCGTTCATCAAATACTAATTCTAACCCTGAAGCAGAATTAAGATCAAAGCCACAGGTAAATGTCTTAATGTATGGTAGCTGGGTTGCTGAAATAGCAGTAATAGAGCCAGAATCCATTCCACCACTAAGGTAAGAACCAACATCGACATCACTTACAAGTTGTCTGTTGACCGCTTGACAGAAAAGGCGATCAAGCTCTTCAAGGTATTCCTCCTCCCTGGCAGGTTGCTCAGGCTCAATAAACTTGAAATCCCAATAACGGACCGTTTCAAGTTTATTGGTAATTGATCCTAGCCGCAACTTTGTCCAATGACCGGCAGGAAGCATACGGATACCCTTAAGAAGAGTTTTATCAGTAAAGATATTTTGAAAGGTAAAATATTCAATCAGAGCTTCCATATTTACCTCCCTGTTTACCCTTGGATGAGTCAAAATTGCTTTCTGTTCTGAAGCGAAAAGGAAGATTGTTCCAACAAATGTATAATACAGCGGTTTTATCCCATAACGATCTCTGGCAAGAAACAATTCTTGTCGAGATTTATTCCATATGGCAAAAGCAAACATGCCATTGAAACGGTTCAGGCATTCCTCTCCCCACTGCACATATGCATGTAGCACAACTTCAGAATCAGTTTTTGATCTGAATCTGTGGCCGCGGCTTTCCAACTCCAATCTGATTTCCTGGAAATTATACACCTCGCCATTATAAGTTATGGCATAATTCCCATCCACAGTAATCATTGGCTGATGCCCGGCAGGTGAAAGATCTATAATTGCAAGACGTCGGTGCCCGAACCCAATAAAACTATCTGTATAAAATCCCTCCCCATCCGGGCCTCTATGTGCTATTGCATCCGTCATATTGCGAAGTAAAACGGGTGAGACCGGTGCACCATTTAGATTAAAAATTCCAGCTATTCCACACATAATTTCAATCCGCAGATTTCACGGATTTACGCAGATTAGTAACTATTAACAAATCTTCTATATTCTAAGGTTTTTGTGGCAAAGTTAATTATCAGACCTACTTTTAGAGTTGTCGCTTTAAGAAAGTTTATAATTTGAGCTTCTTCTATACCCGCTAGCTACCTTAATGCTTTAATCTCAACGATTACTTTATCAAAGCAAATGAAATCAGGCTGATATTTCTTTTCCAAAAGTTTGCTTTTATAAAATCTATCAATAACCGGTTGCGATTTGAAAGGGATTCCCTTGTTCTTAAACTCAATCCCTAACGATTCTTGATATACACCCTCTAAGAAACCATAGCCTAATTCTTTATGCACTTCCATGGCGGGGCCAATAATTTCATATGTTCTAGGATCTTTCTTTGAAATCTACAACATCTGCGTAATCTGCGGATTAATGTTTTAAACTTTATACTTTAATCTCATTGACTACATATTCAAACTCTTCGTCTGTCATCTCCGCATAAAGTGGTAAGGTAATACTCAATCTATCTGCCGCATATGAATATATATAATCTTCATCACTGAAATTATAATTCTTTTTATAATATCCCAGGGTATGCACTGCATGTGTGCCCTGTCTTGTAGAAATACCTCTTTCTTCCAATCTTTCCATAAGTGTATTTCTTTTTATGTTTAATCTATCAATTTTTTCTATACTAAGACTGGATATATCTTCGTCATTCGTGAATGTACAAACGTATGACTGATACCCGTGTACAAATCCTTCGGGAACATAGGGTGTGATTAAACATTCAACATCTTTCAACGATTCGTCATACCTTTTTGCTATTTCTCTCCGCTTATTCAAGATGTAATTAGCCTTTTTCATCTGACTGACACCAAGAGCCCCCTGGAAGTCTGTCATTCTGTAATTGTATCCTTTTGTATTAAATTCAGGGAGCAATGAACCCCCTTTTTCCTTATCTCTCTGTAAATCTGTTTTGCTGGCGCCATGGTCTCTCAATGAAGTAACTTTATAGGAGTTCTCTTCGTTATCTGTTATAATCATTCCACCTTCACCTGTGGTAATACTCTTTCTTGGATGAAACGAAAAACATCCTGCATTGCCGAAAGTTCCGGAGTGTTGATTTCCTATCCACGCACCCAAACCACATGCAGAGTCCTCTATTACTTTCAGTCTATACGTTTTAGCCAATTCCATAATTTTTGACATATCCGCGCATAGACCAAAAAGATGAACCGGCATAATTGCATTTATTTCTCTATTCACATCATTTTCTAAAAGTTCTTTTGCCTTGTTAACGTCAATATTAAATGTCTTAATGTCTATATCACACAGAACAACCTTGGCCCCTGTATATTCTACAGCATTAGCTGAAGCAACGTAGGTAAAGGAGGGAACAATAACTTTATCGCCAGCTTTTATTCCTGATACATCCAAGGCTAAATGTAAAGCGGTTGTACAGTTTGACACAGCCTTCGCAAATCCAGCGCCCGTAAATTCGGCAAATGACTTCTCAAACTCTGCAACAAATGGCCCCTGAACTATCCAACCCGTCTCAAATGGTTTTACTATAGCCTCTTTTTCCGATTCATCAAAAACAGGTTTTGTAATAGGTATTTTTCTGTACTCAATCATTCTGCATCTACCCTATTTATTTCTCCGTATATTTTATGCTCTATTTCACCATCTACCAGACACCAGGATTCACCGCACGTATGACCGGTCCATTGATCACATGGTCCGCAGTCTTCGTCGGGATAGTTTTCACGAATTTCTCGAATACGTTCTGAGTTCCAAATATCCTTAATACTCATATCATGGAAATTCATTTTTTTCTCTGTTTCCCAAATATGATTACAACGGGATATGGATCCATCGTAGGCAATTACTAAGGTATCATTCAGCTTTGGACAAAAAGTACGTGGAATTTCATATGAACTTCCGGATTTCCCAAATATTCCATCTTTTGTATGTTCCTCATAGAGTCTTACACTGTCAAATCCATCTAAGTCTGAGCTGTTTATTACCGTTTGAAGCATTGTTTCGGAATCCTCACCTTTAACAAAGGAGACTTGTACAATCGGCTTATCATTCTCTTTTAATAAAAGAAAATTTTTTGCGTTTTTATATCCTATCCGGGTGTGTATGCTAAATGTCACAAATTCACAGCAGGCTAATGTTTCGGCAAATTCCCCGGTAACGAGGTTGCCATTAGTAGAAATATGTATTCTCAATGATTTATTTAATGCATACTGTATTAGCTCTATAAAATCCGGGTGAAGTAGTGACTCCCCTCGCCAAAATGGCAAAATTATCGTGTCCGGCTCAGCCTTCGCAATATCGTCAATTAGACGTTTCCACAAACTCTTGCTCATATAACCGTCAGTAGTCTCAATATAATTCCGTGGACACATGGAGCAGGATAAATTGCATTGTGGAGTCAGCTCTATAACTATTCTATGTGGGTAATCTAATATTTTGGGACTTTTCATCGTCCTTGCTTAGTAAAGAAATCCTTAATTTTAGCGGTTATAAACATCGTATCTTTTTCTTCTTGTAACGGTTCAATTGGCAAACTCATTACATCATTCACCACTTGATCGGATACTCCTAATTCCCCTATTTCTCTACTTCTATTCCCAAATACCTTCATTTTGTGAAGTGGAACAGGATAATAGATCATTGTACAAATACCCTCTTCTTTCAGATATTTTTGGAGTTCATCCCTCTTCCCATTTTTAACATTAATAGTATATTGATGGTAAACATGACCGTTTGGAATAGTTGATGTCGAGTCGTTTAGATGTCGTACATTATTTACGGGAATAGTTATTTCTTCAATACCTGAAAGTTCTTGATTGTATATCTCCGCAATTTTCTGCCTTCGTTCGTTGAATTCGTCAATATTTTTAAATTTTGCCAGAAGGATCGCAGCATGAAGGGTGTCTAGCCTCGCGTTGTATCCAATATGGTCGACATTATATTTATCCTTCCCGCCATGCTTAAGCAGCATTCGAATGAGACCTGATGTTTGATCGTCATTGGTTGAAATCATTCCACCGTCTCCAAATCCACCAAGGTTCTTGGAAGGGAAAAAACTGAATGTCCCTGCGTCACCTATTGAGCCAAGCTTTTTGCCATTCCACGTCCCGCCAAAAGCCTGCGCCACATCTTCAACAACAAACAGATTATGTTCTTTGGCGATGTTCATAATCTCATCCATTTCACAAGATTGTCCGTAAAGGTGGACTGGTAGAATACCGACTATTTTAGATTTCTGATCCTGGCTTTTCGATTTAAAAAGTTTCCTGACCTTTTTTTCGTCAAGATTATAAGTTGTGGGAGAAATGTCGACAAAGACGGGAGTCGCGCCAGAACGCAAAATGGCATCGCCAGTAGCAGTAAAGGTGAAAGGTGTTGTGATAATTCTGTCCGATCTGTCGAAATATTCCTCTCCTTTTAGTTTTATGGCAAGCGCCCTTAATGATAGCACCAAAGCGTCTGTGCCGGAGGAAACACCAATGCAATGTTTTACTCCAATGTATGCAGCAACTTTTTGTTCGAGTTCTTTTACCTGCGGGCCAAGGATATATTTTGTTTCGGCAACGGTGTTCAATATTGCATGGTCAATATCTTCAAGCATGTAACGATATTCTGCCTGAAGGTCGAGCATGGGGATTTGTAAATTCTTTTTGGAAGTACGATCTTCTAGAAATGGTAGTAATTTGTCAGGTGTATAAACAGAAAGTCCAAACGATTCAAAGCTACTATCCTTGGTTACTATTACTCCACGGGGACAAATTCTTTTGAAAGAAAGGGCTATAAGGGCATCTTCCCCATCCGTAAATCCTATTGCATCCCCCCCTTCTTTTCCTGTTGATGTAATAACTTTAAAACTACCAAGAAAAATCTCTTTAAATTTATCCTTATTGGTTTTATGTTTTTTGAGAAAATAATCGAGTGTTGGTATCATTGACGCAGTAATATAAAGCTCTTTGCCAAGATCAATAAGTTTTTCTATAACAACTATACTTTTAATGTCTCGCTTAAAAATTGCATCCAGCAGGATATTTACATCTATCAAAAAGCTATCCATGCTTATCCTCCAAGTACTTTTGCCATTCCTCTTTCCAATTCATATTTCCCTCTGGAAAATCTCCTATTGTTTCCCAGATAGAATCAAGAAATTCAATTCCCGCCATTTTCTCTTCTCTCTGTAAATATTCGTCTGCAATATTTATCTCAAACTCATTGGTTTTAAATTTTATCGGTGTATTTAGTTTCAAAGTGCTTCCTTCAACGATAGCTTTAATTTTCATTTAATTGACCTCCAACTTGTTCCCTTTTAATGAATATTTATCTCCACAATACCCACAAACTGTGCGTTCATCATTAAACTTCAGGGTTGTTCCGCATTTACACACCCACCCAATTTGTTTTGCGGGAACACCTGCAACTACAGCATAATCTGCCACATCGCATTTTACCACAGAACCTGCACCTATAAGAGAGTATTTGCCTATTGTTACTCCACATACAATTGTCGCATTGGCTCCAATAGTGGCCCCTCTCTTAACAAGTGTTTCCATGAATTCATGTTTTCTTTCTACAAAGGCTCTTGGGTTATATACATTTGTAAACACACAGGATGGGCCACAAAAAACCCCATCTTCCAGTGTCACCCCTTTATATATTGAAACATTATTCTGTACTTTACACTTATCACCGATGGTTACTTCGGGGCCGATTAATACATTTTGTCCAATTGTACACTTCTCTCCTATCTTAGAATCTCTTAAAATATGAGAGAAGTGCCAAATCTGTGTGTTCGCACCTATATCACACCCGTTGTCAACATAAGACGACTCATGTATGAAATGTTTTTCTGTTGCCGGTTTTCGTAATTTACCATCTTTATCCAGAATAATTTTTTCACCATTCTTACTTAAAGATTTTTGAGATATCTGAAGAACCCGAAGAACTCTCAGGCCTTCATTTCCATCTGTTTTAGGGATCTGGTTTTCTTCAATGCACTTAAGAAAATGTTTACACTCGGTTTTTAGAGGCTCATCGCTTCCGATAGACACAACTTCTGCCTCTGCTTTGCATGCCACTGGCAAACGGTCTACCCAGTCAATTCTATGGGGAAATAGAGACAATTTTTCTGTGCTTACATCATCAAAGACCGCCATTTTCTTATCACCTACAACCACCAGCTTTTGCTCTTTAAAAGGGTGCAGCCAGCTTACAAATATATGCGCTTTTACTCCACTTCTGAAATCCATTGTGGTCATAGTTACATCAGAGATTTGCTTTTGTAAGTAGTTGCCGCCTGTAGAATATACGGTTTCCGGAAGCTCATTTTGAAGAAGAAGAAGGATTACCGATATGTCGTGGGGAGCAAAACTCCAGAGTATATTTTCTTCAGAACGGATTTTACCCATGTTCAATCTGTTAGAATAGATATATTGGATTTTCCCCAGTTCACCCCTATCAATAAGTTCCTTCAGTTTTTGAATAGCAGGGTGATAATGGAGAATATGGCCTACCATTAAGATAAGCCCTTGTTGATTTGCAAGGCTAATCAACTCCTCTCCCTGCTCAAGTTGAAGAGCAAGAGGTTTCTCTACAAAGACGTGTTTTTTATGACGTATAGCCTTTTTGGCCATTTGGTAATGATATTCAGCTGGAGTGGCAATGACTATGGCCTCAATTGATGGATCGCTTAGTAAAGCATCAAATGAATTAGTAAATTTTATACCGGGAAACTGTGATTCGTAACTATTGACCAAATCTATATCAGCATCACATATTGTGCGAAGGGCATTTAGTTCATAAAAATTTCTCACCAGATTCTTGCCCCAATATCCAGCACCTACAACTGCAATATTTTTTTTCATTTTAGTAGATCTCTGTTTTTATATTCTTGTATTCTACTGGTTTCAACAATAAGATATAAGTAAGAGACGTGCTGGCAAAAAACCAATAGCCTTCCTTCAGTACATACCAACGCCCCTTCAGTTACATATAAAAATACACATAACATATCTCTGTACAGCAACTTACATTGGCGTCGGCTACTATTTATTCTCTAAGTGCAACAATCTTTATATTTTTTTGTTCTTGGTAAAAATTGTCAATTTCTTTCTTATCAAAAGAAGCAAGGATTAATACGCTCGTATTGGATTTTATATACTCGTCCATACCAATTACCTTATAACCAAACCACTCTTCTTCTTTTCTCTTTTCATCAACTACGAAAACGATTTCCAAGTCCAGTTCTTTTAACACAATGAACAGAACTTCTGCAATATGGTTTATTCCGTATATTGAAAGATCTTTTACACCTTCATTTTTTAAGTGTATAACTTTATCTCTAATTACCTTTTTAGCTTCCAGATAGAAGTGAATCGTACTTTCTACTCTATTGTATAATAAGGACGACTTCTCTCTGGCACCTTCCGGAGTAATTAAATATCTGATTTTCTTAGCATCAATATTTTTTATTTTTATCCACCCTTTTTTGACCATCTTTTTTAAGAGATGATTCACCAGTCCCAGGGCAATACCAACTTCTTTGGATAGCTCCCGTTGCGTTAGATGAGCGTTATTTTCCAGCCTTTCCAGGATATCCAACTCTCTTGTACCTTCTCTCATTATTATCACCTTAGTTGATGCGGATCAGATATGGCTTCGCTGAAAGGAACAGCGATGGGCTGTTCATAGAATGAACAAGATTGTTAAAAAAACGTTCATCAAGTGAACGATTATTCAATAAAAAAGTTATTTGTCAATAACTTTTTTACTCAACATACTATATATTGTAGTTTTTATCAAAGATACTATCAATATAGCACTTTGTATAAAAATATACTATGCCTGTTTAAATGTTTTTCCTCTGGATATTTGTATGCTAACTCAATTTTATTATTCTTTATAGATTGCTTCAACTCTGTTTCTATTGCATTGTATTCTCTTTGCGTAAGCAATATATAATCTACTTTCTTCTCTTTTGCCAATGAAAGTGTGTTATTAATATTTCCTATCTGAATGTGCCCGCCTCCGGCATAATAAGCATTTCTTACAGAAGTACTGACAATCAGAGGAGATGGTTTATGGGAATTCCCCTTTACCCATTGACCAGCATTTTTAATCCCTAATTTATCAAAGCGTTGAGGTTTTAATGTTTTTGGCAGTAAGACACTGATAACAATCATCAATACAATTAGCTGCATTATCCATACGCTCTTAAGTAACTCTTTGAAGCCAGCTATCATACTGTTACTCTGATATTTTTTTTGCACCCAGATTCCAGTAGCATACACTCCTATTCCCACACAAATGATAGCTGGAATAACTATTGGCATTAAATGTCTTCTGCTGGGATACTGATAAATATTATTATACACTGCAATATTAACGATATTTAACCTGTACAATACAACCAAATAGAATGCAATTACTGATGCCAGGTAAAGCCCAAAGAATTGTGCCTTCTTAATTCTGGACCAATTAATTACACCGATTATAAAGAAAATAAATAAAAATGGATGAAACGTACTTATGTATTTTGTTAATACATATGATAAGCTTTCAAGATAGGTTTTAAGAGAAAGTCTTTTAGATGGTTTTTTTACGAGTTTAACATTTGCAAGTGTTTTTTTTTCAGTACCGGGCTTCTTATATTCAACATCCTTTGATATCTTGTTTGTGTTCATTTTGTTGACAGCAGTTTGTTTTTTTTTAGTATCTACACCAGATGTTGAATTGCCTGTGTTTTTGTTGATCAATACGTCTCCGTTTGGATTTTCCGTAATTGTTACAATATTTTTTTGAGACAAATTCCTTTTCTTGGTAAGTAGCCACATACCTGTTTCATTTTTAATGTAAATAAGATAGGGTGATGAAAAGACGAGAAATGAAACGGCCAGTATTGAGATTGAGGCAAGTTTGTCTTTCCATATTGACCGGACACAATTGATGTCTTTAATGCAACACCAGCCAGCAACAATGATAATAATCCCTATTCCTTCAGGACGAGTAAGATAGGCAAACGCAGAACATATTCCTGATAGTGCAAATAAATGAAGCTTTTTCTTTGATATCGCAAAATAACCGGAACCAAGTGCAGATATGAAGAAAAAGAAATAAGTAGACTCTGAAATTATGTCTGCGGAAAACCTGACAGCATAAGGATGGAAGGCTAAAATAATAGCAGAAACGAATGATATCTTGTGGTCAAAAACGCTTTTACCTATAAAATAGAATATAATTACCGTTAATGTGCCAAAAAAAACAGATACAATAGTACCGGACGATTCCATATTTGGAATCACCTTGTGTACTGCAGCTATAAAGAGGGAATAGAGTGGGTGGTAATCATGCCTTAGTCCGTTCAGGAAATCACCGTTTGCAAAATATTTTGCAATTTGCATAAAAGCGACACTGTCATTTTTAATCACACAGGTAAAAAAGCTCAGATAAATTCTTACCGAAAGTGAAATTGCCAGAAGTGTCCAAAGGTACTTATCATTAAAAAAACTTACTTTCCTGTCACTCTCTAAAGTCATGGTTTTCATAATTACACCTGTTTGTCTGATGAAGGAGTGCTGCGTAATATACAATTCAGTATAGAGTGACAGATAGAGAGGTGGGTTGTTTCAACAGGTTCATATTCTTGTGAAGGGACATAAAAATTATAATAGCCCAAAACGTTTAACGGGTTGTTTTTCTTAAATCCTGATAATGTTATCACGTTACACTCTCTTGATCTTGCAGCGCAAACACTTTTTAAAATATTTTCTGATTTGCCGGAACTACTAATTGCAATTAGTATATCACCGTTATCAGCAAACATTTCAATTGGTTTTTCAAAAACATATTTATAACCAAAATCATTGCTGATACATGAAAGAAGTGGCCCCTCGTTGAAAGTCATCGATCTAATGCCACCATTTTTCCAGTAATCGGTTGTCATATGGCTTGCAATTGCGGCACTCGCACCATTTCCTATAAACATCAATTTGCGATCGGAATCAGCTTTAAGCCTTATCAAATAACTTACATTTTCAACCACATGGAAAAATTCTATCTCGTTTCCTTCTTTAACGGTAACTTTAATAGAATTGAATAATAAAGAGAGTGTCTTATAATAGCTTTGTATAAGTATATATTCTGTTGATACCATCTATTTCTATAGCATGTAAAATTGTTTCAATAAATTACACGAAAAAACCTTATAAGGAACTTTTAAACAGGTAATATTTTCTTTTCTTGAGATCCAAGATTTCATTGAAAGGATGATAGGAAGAGGTTATAATGTGCGAATAAGAGAAGAGGCGGCCCTTTTGCCTATCTAATTGCTTCAGTATAAACCTGAATCATTCAAAAGCAACTGAAAAATAAATCGAAATTTGGTTGTGAATAACTTGAGAAGTATTCTTTAACATGTGTAACTGAAAGAGTGACGACTCAATAAAAACGTGTTTCGTACACCATTTATTTAATTCAAATATAAAAAATTGCTAAATGCTATTTAATATCCTCGCGATAGGAGATATTGTTGGACAACCGGGAAGAAAGGTTCTAGAAAAGAAACTTGAAAATTTCATCAAAGAACAAAATATAGATTTCTGCATGGCAAATGCGGAAAATGCAGCAGGAGGTTCCGGAATAACCGTTGATATTGCCAAGAAACTGTTCTCTTACGGTGTTAACGCAATAACGATGGGTGATCATGTCTGGAAAAGAAAAGAGATTTACGATTCTTTGAAATCTGATCAAAGGATACTCAGACCGGCAAACTACTCACCATTGGCTTATGGCAGAGGCCATGTTGCCATTAAATCAAAAGGAGATTGTGTTATTGGCATAATCAATCTTTTGGGACGGACTTTCATGAAACCCATAGACTGTCCTTTCAGGGCGGCAGATGCTGCTGTAGAAGAGCTCTCAAAACAGACAAACATTATTATCGTAGACTTGCATGCCGAAGCAACATCTGAGAAAATAGCGATGGGGTGGTATTTAGATGGCAGAGTAAGCGCTGTTGTTGGGACCCACACACATGTACAGACGTCCGATGAAAGGGTATTGCCTGAAGGGACTGGATATATCACAGATCTGGGCATGACAGGTCCGCACGAATCGATATTAGGAAGAAATATTGATCGTGTATTAAAATCAATAGTAACCCAGGTACCAACCCGATATGACATAGCAGAAAAAGATCTCCATATTGAAGGAGTGGTTATAACCGTAAACAGGGAAACAGGTAAAGCAGAAAGAATAAAAAGAATCAGAGTGACTGAAGACGACAATTACTAAATCCTCTATTATCGTTGGGTAATTCTGAATTACCCAATGGTAGTTAAAGGTCTTTATTGTAGCGGTTTGATTTATCAAATTGAGTATTTGGAGCATGATAAAACTGTATAGCTACATAAGTAAGAATGAAAGTTTTTATATATACAAACAATTTAATATGTAAATATGCTTGATAGTTTTCTGGATTTTAAGACAAATCAAGAATCATTGGAACGCTTTCCTGACGAAATAGGCAAGAAATTTTTTACCGTTTCAGAAATCAGCAGGAAAATCAAAACCTCCCTGGAATACAAATTTGCTAATATAAGTGTTTTGGGTGAAATATCCAATGTGAGAAAGCCGGGTTCCGGGCATGTTTATTTGACACTTAAAGACAAAAATTCTCAATTGCAGGCGGTCGTATTCAGGAATGCTGCAAGCAAAATCAAATTTGAACTGAAAGATGGTATGGAAGTAGTCTCTTCTGGTTCGGTAACCGTTTATGAACCACGAGGGCAATACCAGCTCATTATTAATAAAATAGAACCGAAGGGGATAGGCGCACTGCAACTTGCTTTCCTACAACTGAAGGAGAAACTGGAAAAAGAGGGGCTGTTTGACAATGCTCATAAAAAAACTATCCCGTTCTTACCTAAGAAAATTGGAATAGTAACGTCACCTACCGGAGCAGCAATCAAAGATATTCTAAATATCATTGATCGTCGTTTTGCCAATGTTGAAATACTCATTAACCCGGTAAAGGTCCAGGGAGATGGTGCTGCGCAGGAAATTGCTGAAGCGATTAAAGAACTTAATAATTACTCTGATATAGACGTAATTATAACAGGAAGAGGTGGCGGCAGCCTGGAAGACCTGTGGGCATTTAATGAAGAAATTATTGCCAGGAGCATATATAATTCCAGAATACCCATTATCTCCGCAGTTGGGCATGAAATTGATATAACAATAGCGGACTTGGTCGCTGATAAGAGGGCCCTTACCCCCTCCGAAGCGGGAGAACTGGTAGTTCCCCGAAGAGATTTACTGATTGAGAAAGTAGAAAAATATAAAGCGAGACTTTTACAATCCCTAACTGCCAAGTTAAGACTATCAAGGGAAAAACTTGCTGGAATTGCGAACAGCTACGCGATGAGGCAACCATTTGACAGGCTGAACAGGTGGCAACAGAGGCTGGACGAATATGCGCAGAGGCTTAATTTAAATATAACACACGCGTTAAATACTGAACGTGAAAAGCTCTCAGGTATTGCGGGCAAACTGGAAAGCTTGAGTCCTTTGAACGTTTTGAAAAGAGGCTATACCATTACCACCAGACGGGAAGACAATAAATCTCTTCGAAATATAAAAGGTTTAAGTGAAGGGGACAAAATTAAAACTAATCTATCCAGAGGAGGTATTATCTCTGAAATCCTTTCAATTGAAAGGATCTGATTTATGAAGAAACCGGACTTTGAAACATCATTAAAAGAGCTTGAAGAGATAGTAGAACAACTTGAAACAAACGAGTTGACCTTAGATGAAACACTTGCAAAATACGAAAGTGGCATTAAAATATACAAACAGTGCTATCAAGTTTTAGAAAAAGCAGAAAAAAAGATTAATATCTTATTAAAAAATTCAATTGGAGAAACTCGTACAGAAGAATTTAATATGAAAAATGCTACTGATGCAGACACATCCACTACTGAATAGTACATAAGTAAGCAATATACATTAACTGTTAAGATTCTAATATAAGTTTTAAGAAAGATAAAATTGTCACAAAAAATATTGGAAAAAATAGACTCACCAAAGGACCTGCAAAAACTGGATAATGAAGAGTTAGCAGTTTTAGCGCAGGAAATACGAGATGTAATAATTGACGTTGTCTCCACAAATCCCGGTCATCTGGCATCAAATCTGGGAGTAGTTGAGCTTACGATTGCTTTGCACCGTTCGTTCGACTTTCTCAAGGATAAGTTAATCTGGGATGTTGGGCATCAAACATATGTTCATAAGCTTTTAACAGGGAGGAGAAAGGCATTTCCTACCTTAAGACAATATAAAGGGCTGAGCGGTTTTCCTGATATAAAGGAAAGTAAATATGATCCATTCATTTGTGGTCATAGTGGACATGCAATATCTGCGGCTCTTGGCATTGCCTGTGCGGATAAAATAAACGGTATTGAAGATAGAAAGGTTATTGCCATTGTCGGAGATGCTGCGATTGGTGCGGGAATGTCGCTGGAAGCGCTCAACCATGCCGGTCATTTAAAAAGGAACCTGATTGTAATTCTTAATGATAATAAAATGGCAATCTCCGGTACAGTAGGGGCGATATCAAAACATTTAAACAAGATTCGCACTTCGCCTCTTTACACCGATTTCAAAAAAGAAGTCCGCCATGTGCTACATTCTTTACCCATCGTTGGCAAGCGGATGGAACACTCATTCGAGCATATTGTTGAAGCGTTAAAACGTGAAATCACTCCGGGACAGATTTTCGTGGATCTGGGGTTTGACTACTTTGGTCCAATTGACGGTCACAATATTGAGACTTTAACCGATATCTTTCATAATATTAAAAATGTAGAAGGTCCCATATTACTTCACGTAATTACTGAAAAAGGTAAAGGCTTTCACCCTGCTTCAGAAAATCCTGCCCGCTACCACAGTGCAGGAAATTTTCAGGTGCAAAACGGGAAAATGAAGGAAAAACCAAAAGACCCGAAACAAATCAGTTATACAAAAGTATTTGGTGATACTATTATTGAACTCGCTGAGTCTAATCAAGACATAGTGGCAATAACTGCTGCAATGCCTGATGGGACCGGCCTCGATGCATTTGGCAAAAAATTTCCGGAGAGATATATTGATGTGGGGATTTGCGAACAACATGCCATTGGGCTGGCAAATGGGTTAGTATCAGCAGGAATTAAACCAGTGGCAGCAATATACTCAACTTTCCTGCAACGTGCGTATGATCAGGTTTTTCATGATGTGTGCTTACAGGAAAATGGTATTGTACTTGCGTTAGACAGGGCCGGAATCGTGGGAAATGACGGACCTACTCATAATGGTGTCTTTGATATAGCCTACTTGAGACATTTACCGGAAATCACTTTAATGGCTCCAAAAGACGGCGCCGAATTTAAGGCAATGATGCATTCGGCAGTAAAGCTCAACACCCCTGCTGCCATTCGATATCCAAGGGCAAATATACCGGAAGGCAGTCTTGATAGTAATTGTATACCTATTGAAATCGGAAAAGGTGAAATCCTGAGAGAAGGCCCGGATGGGGCAATAATTGCATATGGTGCGATGGTATATCCATCCATGGAATGCGCGCGTTTGCTTATGGAAAAAGGGATTGAAGTTACCGTCGTGAATGCCCGTTTTGCCAAACCTCTAGATGAAGACCTCATAATAAAAGTCGTAGAGGACCACCGAATAGTTATTACCGTAGAAGACCACACGAAAGTTGGAGGTTTTGGTTCGGCAATTCTGGAATTACTGGTAGATAAAAGTGTTAATACTGAAAATATACTCAAAATGGGTATCCCGGACAGATTTGTTGAACAGGGTTCTCGTGATATTATTTTGAAAACCCTTAATCTTGATGCGGAGGGTATCTACAATAACTTTATTTCCGCCTGGAATACTACAGATCATGCCGGTATCAAAAAGAAGGAAGAGTATAAAAAAGCCTCTAATTTGATATGAAAAAAATCATAATCCTGGGCGATATAAGTAGAAAAAAAATAAGAGAAACAATTACTAAGCTTGAACCCTTGTTTCGTAACAAATCGCATCTATCAGTAATTGATATTTCTGATGAACATGAATTGAAAAACGTTTCTGCCGATATCGCTTTTGTTTTTGGTGGAGACGGCACAATCCTGTCAGCAAGCAGAAAGCTGAATGACAAGCAAATCCCCTTAATTGGTGTGCATTTAGGAAAATTCGGGTTTCTAGCTGAACTCACTTCACAAGATATTAACGATTCCCTGGAAAGAATTTGTTCAGATGAATTTGTTGTATCACAAAGAATGTTATTAACCTGCAGGTTAGTACGTGCCGGGCACGTTATTAACGAAACGGTTGGTTTAAACGATGCCGTAATCTCCAGAACTTCTTTGTCAAGATTGATTTCAATTAAGCTCTATGTAAATGAAAAAATAGTGACTACTTACAGCTGCGATGGACTGATCGTGTCAACTCCTTCAGGAACAACCGCACATTCACTCTCCGCCGGTGGCCCTATTGTTACGCCTGAGATGGAGGCATTTGCCATAACTCCAATTTGCCCACACACACTTTCAAACCGACCTCTTATCGTTTCCGGATGTTCGAAGATTGAAATGGAACAAATTTCTGAATCCAGAGGAATAGGCTTAACCGTAGATGGACAAGTATACTTTGATGTCAAAGTTGGAGATAGAGTAGTTATTGAAAAAGCGGAAAATAAGCTGCAGTTAATTGATACACAGACAAGGACTTTTTACGATGTCTTAAGAGAAAAATTGAACTGGAGAGGGCAACCCGCTTATGATGCTAACTGACGAGAACAAAAAATACCTCTTAACCGGTAATGAAGCTTGCGCGGAAGCGGCAATACAGGCCGGTTGCAGATTTTATTATGGATATCCGATTACACCGCAAAATGAGATTTTGACGCATATGGCCATCAGAATGCCTCAAGTAGGCGGAACGGCTATTCAAGTCGAAAGTGAACTTGCCGCGATAAACATGGTACATGGAAGTGCTGCTGCAGGTGCAAGGGCAATGACGTCCTCATCAAGCCCCGGTATCAGCCTCAAACAAGAGGGTATCTCTTATCTGGCCGGAAGCGAACTTCCCAGCGTCATTGTAAATATACAGCGCGGAGGCCCTGGTCTGGGAGATATCTCACCTTCCCAGGCTGACTATTTTCAAGCAGTTAAAGGTGGCGGGCATGGGGATTACTACACGATAGTACTTGCTCCTGGTTCAGTACAGGAAACAGCAGACCTTGTTTATGATGCATTTGATTTGGCTGATCGTTATAGAAATCCTGTAATGATCCTTGGAGATGCCCAACTTGGCCAGATGATGGAAGCTGTTATATTTAACAAAAAATGCGGACCTGATTCATACAAAAAAGAGTGGGCCCTGACCGGAGCGAACGGAAGAAAAAGAAACATAATAAAGTCTTTTTATCCGGTACAGGGTGAACTTGAGGAGTTTAACGCTAAACTGCAAAAGAAGTATAACCTGATTAAGAGCAAAGAGGTACGCTATGAAGAAATTAATACTGAAGACGCGGATATTGTCATAGTTGCTTACGGAACATGCGCAAGGATATGTAAAGAAGTATTAATGAAAAACAAGACCCCAAATATAAAAGTAGGGTTATTAAGACCCATTACGCTCTGGCCATACCCCTCTCAGATAATACAAGAGATTGCTGGAAAAGTACGTGCTATACTTACTGTAGAAATGAGTGCCGGCCAAATGGTAGAAGATGTAAGATTAAGTGTATTGGGCAGATGTCCGGTACATTTTTACGGAAGAACAGGCGGAGGTATTCCTTCTCCAAAAGATATCATCAAAAAGATTACCGAAATAATATCTGTCAACAAGAAAACAATAAATTAAATTATGGAAGCTGTATATAAAACACCGGAAACGTTGATCGACACTCCAACACATTATTGTCCTGGTTGTGGACACGGTATCATTCATAGATTGATCGCGGAAATAATTGACGAAAAGGATATTAAGGGACAGACAATCGGGATAGCTCCTGTGGGATGTGCGGTATTGGCTTACAATTATATGGATATAGATATGTGTGAAGCGGCCCACGGTCGTCCACCCGCAGTAGCCACTGGAATAAAACGGGTTCACCCTGACAAAATCATCTTCTCTTATCAGGGTGACGGTGACCTTGCAGCAATTGGAATTGCAGAAATTATACACACTGCCAACCGAGGTGAAAATATCACCGTGATTTTTGTAAACAATGCGGTCTATGGTATGACTAACGGACAGATGGCGCCAACAACACTGATCAACCAGAAAACATTAACAACTCCTCAGGGACGCAACGAACAGAGCGATGGTGCGCCCTTACGTATATGTGAGCTACTTTCCGTTATAGACGGTAGCAGATTTATTGCCAGGGCGTCCGTGACCTCCCCTCAAAATATAATCCAAACAAAACAGTTAATAGAAAAGGGTTTTAACACTCAAATACAGAAAAAGGGATTTTCTCTGATAGAAGTCCTTTCCCCATGTCCGGTATACTGGCGTATGAGCTCGGTTGAATCCATAAAATTTATAGACGAGGAGATGATCAAAGCCTTTCCTCTGGGTATTTTCAAAGATTGGGAAGGTCGGAATTAGAAAGGTAAAATTAAGATGTCAGAAAAAGTTATTTTAGCGGGTCTGGGAGGACAGGGGATGATGCTCCTTGGCAGGCTGATAGCGCAAGCCGTTATGCTTGAAGGAAAAAATGTGACTTTTTTCCCCTCGTATGGTACTGAAGTACGCGGAGGAACGGCTTATTACCATCTAACTGTTTCAGATGAAGAAATTTTTTCTCCTGTTATCGAAGAAGCAGACGCACTTATTATGATGAACTTTCCATCTTACCTGAAGTTCAAAGACCTTCTCAAACCGAACAGCATGCTCTTTCTAAACTCATCCATGATTGATAAAATAGACAATGAAATGAACATAGACATCTTCAGAATTCCCGCGACAAAGATCGCGAATGATATTGGAAACGTCGTAGCATCAAACATGGTTATGTTGGGGGCGTATAACGAGGTAAAAAATCTCGTTTCCATCCCAATATTCCTCTCATGCCTGAAAAACGTCTTAAAAGGAAGGAAAGAACCCTTCTTTGAGGTAAACAAACTAGCCATAGAACGCGGAGCAGATTTCATAAAAAATTTCTGATTTTTTCAAAGCAGTGGGAGGGCAAACCTTCATTTTTCATTTTAACTGCTATTCATGTGGGATAATATGGCTTAAGTTGAGCGATTCTAGCCCGAGTTTACAAGTTACGGCCTATTTCAAGAGCTTTCCTTGCTTGTAGAATTAGGGAAATATCATGTAACATATTGAACATTAGATAGTTACGCATATTTACGTTTTTGTGCTTTTCCATTATCGTGTGTTGGTAGGGTAATACAGACTGGTTGTTTGTAACCTGTTGATATAAATAATGTTACACAACCGTATTGGTAGTTTTTCGTCATAACTTGTAAACTCGGGCTAGATCAGAATTGTATGACTTGTTTCTGCCTGAATGACAAATCGGCCAGGCCAAATGAGCCGTGTGACAAAGACTGACTGCCCACCCCAATCGAATCCGTTCACCAGCGCAACAAGGTTGTTCTGGCGGGGACGTGTGAAACAGCCACAATTTGTGATTCATTGGATGGATGGTATCACTTTTTGTGTAAACTATTAATTACCTAATGCTATAAAAGAAGCTCTGATTCGAATGGAATTGAAGAAGCAACCTTCAGGTTTAAATCCCAAGTTCTTTTCTCTTTTTCTGAATATGATTTATCATAGCCTTTGCAGATTCTTTGGGATCGATTTCTATTATTAAGGTGCTTCCGGTAATTCCTTCCATCTCTTTTGTGAGTTTATTGATTACGTATGGAGAGCCTCCCAGTTTTGGTGTAACACCGATGTGAGTGGTTATACCAAGAGAGATGACGCCCATGTAGATAGCGGCAGCTTTTTCAACAACATGTTCTGCAGCGCTCGCCACCAGGGGGAGTTTGTCTATTGAGGTTTCCAGATAGTCAGCGATTGCAGATGCCAGTACCGCACACCTGGAGTTGTCAACACATGAGCCGAAATGCAGAATTGGCGGCATAGACCCATTCAACCCTGCAGACTTTCCAAGTGTTTTAAGTACTCCCCTGAGTGAATCGCCAACCAGATGCATTGCCTCCCCATTTAACAAACCATGCCTTGCGCAACCAGTTGCTGCACAACCTGTTGCGAGCACAAGGACGTTGTTTTTGAGCAGTTCCTTTGCCATCGTTACAAAGCTCATATCGGTTTGAATTTTTGAAGACAGACATCCGGCAATTACCGCTACACCCTGAATAGAACCGTCAATAATAAAATCAACTAATGGCTTTAACGGTTCATCAGGGTTTATTTTATTAAAAATTTCAATCAAAACTTCTGTAGAAAAGCCACCCATCAATTTGTTCCCTTTTGTCTTTGGCAGGAATACCCTGTCCACTGAGCGATCTTTGTAAGCTGCAATAGCTTCTTCTACAATCTGAGTGGCAGCTTTGTCAGCGTTGTCCGGTGTAAATTCTATGTAGGTATCGTTGTCCATTCTCAGTTCCGGCATGGTAGTAATTAATCGAGTGTGAAGCGATTTTGTCATGGCTGAGAGTGATGGATATACGCACTGCACGTCTACACATACGGCATCAACCGCTCCCGTACCAACAATAAGTTCCTGCATGATCGTGCTACCTGCCATAGGGATTCCAAGTCGCATCAGCACTTCGGTACCAGTACAGCAAGTCCCTACGATGTTTATACCTTTAGCGCCTGCAGCTATCGCTTTTTCCTTAAGTTTGTCCGCATAGTTGATTACCATTTCTGATAGTACGGGTACGTGACCGTGTACCAGAATATTAACCTTCTCTTTGTCCAGGACATCCATCCCGATTTTGCCTTCCTTTGGTGTGGGGACACCAAGTAAGATGTCCTGAAGTTGAGTAGAGATGTAAAGCGCCAGTACGTCTATTATTCCAAATTTCAGACACGACATAATCAAGTGATCAGTGCTGCTCATCATTCCCTGGGCAGTACTGTGGATCCCCTGTACTATTGTTTCGGCAGCTCCTTTTTGTGGGATGAGGTTTGCATCTACGAGTTTATCAATATTTTTCGGAGCAAGAGCAAGTGCAAAGCTCATTGGACCTTCACCTGGGCCAACAAGGTCTTCCATTGCCTTTTGACCAACCTCTCTGGCAATATCAAGGGTGTTCTTATCGTTTGTGTCAATACCAAGTTCGCAGGCAACCGCATGGAGTTTTGCTTCTGCCTTTATAGGAAAATTATCAGAACCTTCAGCAGCTTTTACGAATAACTTTGCAACATGTATTGCATGACCAATGTGAGAACTTGTACCACGCAGAACAGTCTGCAGGAACATTCCGGCAACCATATTATCGGCTGTTTTACCACAAGAGGAACGCTTTAACCTGGGCACTGCAATCTTTGTGTGAAATGATATCTCTTCACCATCCAGTCTGCATGGCCCAAGGTTACAGTTACGGCAGCAGAGGCCATGACTTCCAAAAGAGCATCTATCCTTAAGCCCAAAGAGACTTGAGTCGTATGCTGCCTGTACATCCCAGACCGTATCGATGCCTTTTTGGCGTAAAAAGGCCACGGTCTCTTCAATTTGTTTATCAGCAATTCCTTTTCCGCGTAACTCTTTTTCCTTTTTCAACCATTTCTGCATTTTCTTTTCCTCTAATTGAAACCTCAAAAAGACCCATTTATTAATTAAGTTGCTAGCAATAAAAGGCTATCCTTCGACTCCGCGTCCAATCCGGTACGGGCAGGTGTTCAGGATTGCGTCGCACTGAGCGCCTGCCCGACTTCTTCATTCAGGCGGGGAGTCGAAGTGTTGTCATCGTTGGGCCTCTCATTAAATTGTATGATTATTTTATATACATGATATGTGATTTATAGAATACTTTCAGTACAGTCAAAAATTCTAGCAAAACTCTTTTTGAAAGTCAATTTCTCGTCTTGTTCCTGAAAATATGTAAAAACTTTAAAATTGGTGCTTTTAATTTGCAATCTTTTTTTACTGTTGATATAAATAACTTAGTGCTGAATAATGCTCGTAGAAGTGACTATTAGAGAAGAAACAACACCTGAAATAATTCATAAGTATAATCAGGTTTATCGTTTTTTAAGCAAAGACAAGACATGAGTGATATTATTAAAGAAGAACCGGTGGGAAATAATTCCACATTCATAAAAGACAATAGTATTGACTTCAAAAAAATAGATGACCCTCTTATTAAAGATGCCCATATTCCGGAACATTTTGATTTGAAGGTTTCTTCTGAAAATGGCCTTCAATTATCTAAAAGAAATGAATTGAGACATGCTGTCGGGATCGTTGCCGCAAGGACTTTAAGGTATTTCAGCACTAACGGAGAAGAATTCAATGTATTTCGTGCAAGACGTATGGCGGTCTGGTGGTTCAGGCATATTTATAATAGCTTCAACTGGTGGAAGGCTTATGTGGTAAACGCGGAGGGAGAGCGGAAAGAGATGCCAATGTTGTATATAGGCGAAAGATTGGGTTCTGAAACGGTACAAAAAGATTGTGAGGCAGATATTGTGCTTAGTGCCTTCGAGAATGATCGTTGTTTAGTTGATCCGGAATCTGAGGGAGGCGTAGTTGTTGCTGTTGGCTATAGCGAAAGACAGAAGTTGTTTAATTCACCCGATATGTATTGTGTAAAGGCTATAGTTGGAAACAAATACAAAGACGCCGGGGTAAATATAACGCATGGTATTACAAAAAACATGAAGCTTATGGCTGAAAAGGTACTTAAAGATAAAAATAAGGAGATCAATCCGCAAAATATTGATGATGAAATACAAAAAATGAAGATTGTTGTCCTGGACAGGTTGAGACACAAAAAACTAATAGAAACCATCGAGAAATTAGGCGCAGAAGTAATCCGTGTAAAAGAAGATGATCTCACACCCACATTTGCAGTAACAAAGGGCGAGATTGATATGATCATAGGAGTGGGAGGTGTTCCCGAAGCGGTTTTGAGTGGAATAATAGTCGCGCAACTGGGAGGAGAAATGACATTAAGGATATTGCCACTTGAGGTGGCTCGTGAAGAACGGCTATTGGGAAAATTAAAGAATTGGGGTCTTTTCAGAAAAAATGAAGTAGATATTTTAAAAAATTTTAAGATTGTTAGGCCCGGCACAGAGAAAGAGGGAGAAATACCATGGGACAGGATATTGACATTAAATGATCTGGTTAAAAGAAATGATAATGTCTTTACTGCAAGCATTATTAAGGAGACACCATGGATAAAGTTTACTGATGGTAAAGTGGTCCCTGGTATGAAAATAAATCCGGAATCCGGAGATATTAATGTCTACGTTGTTCGAGTTGCGGAAAATAGAGTTGAAATTGTTCCTATTTTGTATAAGACGCATATTGGTACACTTTTGTCCAAATATAAAGATATTAAAGAGGTAAATGGCGATGCTGAAGTAAGCTTGCTCGTCCAATTAGGAAAAACATACATCGAGTTTGGTCTGTTTCAAGAGGCAAGAGATTGTATTCAAAAGGCCAAAATATGCAAAGGTATTAGCAACGACATGCTACAGAGATGTAATTCCGTGTATGAATACATTTCAGGATTAGACTTTCTTACAAAAAAATCCTTACAGACGCCAAAGGAGATAATAGAACATTTCGAAAAATCTGGCCATTTAGATGAAGAAGATAAAGAGCAGCTGAGGCCAAGGAGAATGGTCAAAAGATTTTATGAATATCATGGAGACAAAGACTACCGCAACAAATTATATGAAGACGCTCTTGAACACTATAACAAAGCATTAGAATATAGCCCGCACGAATTGAAATTGCATCGGAAGGTGCACACAATACAGATGAGAGACATAATCGAAGAATATTTTGATCGAATTGATAAAATATATCAAGGACTCAATTATAAAGATCCAAAGACTCTGGAAAAATGCAAGCTTGGAGTAGCGCTGGAAATCTTTTATGACTATAAAAGACAACTCAATTTTTCCTGCAGAAATCCGTGGCTTATTTTTTACAGGAGGACGGTCTTACACGGAGAAACACCTTCCTATAAGCTGGCAGTATTAATCAAATTACTGAAATTACATAAAAAATTGAACCGGGCAAGCGATGAAGAATTATCACTGTTTTTGAATGCGGAATTCGGCATCAGCAAAGAAGAGATAGGTATAGTTACTGCTTACAGGAAGAAACATGAAACATTTCATTCTGTCAGTGAGCTCTATTTTGTTAAAGGATTGAGCCTGGAAGGCCTGTCGAATTTGCTATTCCCATCTGTAAGGATAGAGAGTCAGAATGAGCTGGAAGATTCTGAGATCCCTCTAAGTATCAGTCTTGTTGAGGCGGTTGAAAGAAGATACAGAAATATCCTTGAGGAACTTAAAGACGGGGTTAAGAAAGAGGCGCAGGAACATTCATATGCAGTTGCAGAGGCTTATCATTATGTGGGCCTGGCGCTTTATGATGTAGGCGATGATGAAGGGACGAAAATCAACTATGAAAGGGCAACAATAAAATTTCAGGAAATAATAGATAAGTTTACGGGAATAACACCTTTTAACGCGCAATGTCGAATTGGTAATCTTTACGAAGAGTTAGCTCTCTTATATGAGAATGAAAAGGTCAATTATTACAACAAGGCGATGGACGCTTACACCTATATCATTGAAGAACGGAGATCAAATATTATGTTTGGCTACATCCGAGACTTGATGGCAATCAGAATATGGCAGACTAAAGAGAGAGTAAATTGTATAGAAAAAGAGTTGCAGTTGTGAGATTTTTAAAGTAGGTAAGTAGTATTCATTTCAATATTATCTTCTCGTTGTTTACTTTCTGAAAAAGTAGATAGGCAGAGATAACGCAACCCCTACAAGTGTAGCGAGAATTATTACAGGTTTTACCTGTAATAAAATCCAGAAGCAAGTTAAAAGTGCAAGGCTGGGAACTATGTATCCACCCGGTACTCTAAAGCTTTTCGATACATCTGGGCGCTTTCTCCTTAAAACAATAACAGCCAGACATGTCGGAATATACTGTAGAATACTCACCAGCACACTGGCAAAAATTAAATATTCAAAAGTGCCTGTCAGTGATAATATTAAGGTCAAAACGGTGTTAACACCTATTGCCACATAAGGTGTGTGATATTTCGGATGTATCTTTGTGAAAATTTCCGGCAGAAAACCATCCGCTGACAGGGCAAAAAGGTTTCTCGGTCCAGTCAAAGCAATACCCGAATTAACACCCGCTATCGCGAGGAGTGCACCAATAGCAATTAAAACCCCACCTGTTGAACCCATAAAGCTTACGGCTGCATCTGCCAGTGGCTTTTCCGATTGTGCAAGACCGGGAAAAGTGCCTGTTGCTACTGTTTGAATAAGAATGTAGATAAGTGTGGTAACAAGGATTGCAATAGCAAAAGCAACTGGTATATCCCTTCCGGGTTTTTTCATTTCACCTGCCGGTACTGCCAGATATTCGAATCCTGTATAAGCAAATAATCCAATAACGATTGCAGATCCAACACTGTTGATTTCCAAAGAGAATATTTGGCCCAGATGAGATGTGTCTATATGAAAGAATCCAAATGCGATAAAGGCAAAGATTGGTATTAGTTTGCTTATAGTAAAAAAGTTTATAACTCTCGCACCGATTTTTACCCCAAACAAATTGAGAACTCCCATAGCCAGAATAAGACTGATTACTATGAATTCACCAATCCTCCCTTCAGAAAGAGATGGAGAAAAGAATTTTACATATAGGAGAAGACCCTTTGCCATTGCTGCCCAGCCGATTATGGATGAGAGCCACATCATCCAGCCGACCATAAAACCAATCATAGGGCCAAAGGTATTTCTTGCATAAATATATGCGCCTCCTGTTTCATTGTAAATCCCTCCCATCTCAGCGAAACAGAGTGCTATTGCAAGGCATAAAAGACCACAAATGGCAAATATTATGATTGAAAATTGGCCTGTAACTGCCGCTAGTTTGCCAGGTAAAAGAAATATCCCTGCCCCGATAATGCCGTTTATGCCAAGGCAGACAATATCAAACAGATTCATAGAACGAGAAAGTTTTTGCCCTTGATTATTTTTCATGATTGGGAGAATCTAATATTTTATTTGTGTGCGCTACTGGATAGTATAATAATTCCATTTTCATCTGTGTATACTATTTTTTCAAGGCGAAATTTTGATGAAAACTTTATTGAAAAACCGATAAGGTTCTTATATTATCATTAGCATCTTTTACACGACTTTTATGATTTGATTGTTCAGGCTTTAAGGAGTTAGCTATGTTCCGCCTGACCCAGCGCGTTTTTTTGCTGTCCTTCATCCTGGTCCTTTTCCCGGTGATGGCCTATGGAATTACCATTGAGCCAGGTAGTTTTTTGTTGAGCTTGAGCAGAGTATCCACTTTAATGCAGATAACCGGGACATCGAGGCCGATGTGATTAACCAGGCCATGGAGATGGTTTTTTGAACACGGCACCCAGGTTATCTTAGTGAACGGCTGTACGGGAATCTGTTTTTTTTGTATTAAAAGGATGGTCAATGGTTTACTTATTTAAAACAGCATGTCGATTGAGAATTTAATCCGTTTAAGAGAAAAAGAGAGCCGTAAAGTTATTGGCCTTATGTCCGGTACATCATGTGACGGTATTGATGCATGTCTGGTTAAGATAACCGGAAATGGTATGTCAACCGAAGTAGACATTATAGGATTTGAGACATTCCCTTATAATGATGAGATAAGGAAGTTAATATTTAAAACTTCCTGTAAAGAGACAGGAACCGTTGACAAAATCTGCCAACTGAACTTCACACTAGGAAAGCTATTTGCCGATGCGGTCACACAGATTGCCGAAAAAATGTCAATTCCTCTTTCAGAGATAGATATTATCGGTTCCCACGGACAGACAATTTATCATATCTCTTCTCTGAAAGAACAAAATGATAAGGAGGTGAGGTCAACGTTGCAGATTGGCGAAGCTTCCGTAATAGCTCAGGAGACCGGAGTAACCACTGTTGCCGATTTCAGGACAAGAGATATCGCTGCAGATGGGGGGGGAGCACCTCTGGTACCATATAGTGATTTTATTTTATTCGGAAGAGACGGGATAGGGCGGGTAATACAAAACATTGGCGGTATTTCTAATGTTACAATTTTGTATGCTGGCGGAAATATAGAAGAGATAATCGCCTTTGATAATGGACCGGGCAATATGATAATAGACAGGTTTGCAGAGATCATAACAGATGGAAGACTAAAGTATGATAAAAATGGTGAGTTGGCATCAAAAGGCAGATTGAATCAAGATTTGTTAGACAGGCTGTGTACACACCCATATTTATCGAAACCTCCACCGAAAACAACGGGAAGAGAGGATTTTGGTATTCAGTTTTCTGATGATTTATTTAAGAGATTAAAACAGGACAACATGGATATCCATAATGCGATTGCTACAGTTACCGCCTTTACTGCTAAAACAATATCAGACAGCTATAGAAAATTCATTCACCCATCACATAAAATTTCTGAGATTATAATAAGTGGTGGTGGAGTGCATAATCCTGTCTTATTACAATTCCTGGAAAATTATCTTGGAAACGTAAGTATAAAAAAGATTGATGACCTTGGTATCCCTTCAGATGCAAAGGAGGCTGTCGCGTTTGCTATCCTTGCTAACGAAACAATATGTGGTAATCCTGGAAACGTCCCTTCCGTCACAGGCGCAAAGGAGAGTGTAGTCCTGGGAAAGATAATTCCTGGAAAATGAAATTGAATGTGTATTCATAACGAATTACACTCTTATCAATCACTAATTATACTTTAAATAACATAAACATCGAGGACAAAGCCTAATGAGTAATACATCTGAAAAAATTATCTATTCAATGATGAAGGTCAATAAATCGTACCAGAACAAAACCGTGATTAAGGACATATCCCTTTCATATTTCTATGGAGCCAAGATTGGTGTGCTGGGTCTGAACGGATCAGGGAAGAGTTCGCTTCTGCGTATTATGGCAGGTGTTGATAAAGAGTATAACGGAGAGGCCGGACTCTCTGCCGGATATAGAATAGGGCATCTTGAACAGGAACCATTAGTTGATTCGGACAAAACCGTTAAAGCTGTTGTGGAAGAAGGTCTGCAGGAGATTGTTGACATTGTCAAGGAGTATAACGAAATCAGTGAAAAATTCGCCGAACCCATGTCCGATGATGAGATGAATAAGCTTCTGGAGCGCCAGGGAAAACTTCAGGAGGAGATCGAGAAGCAGAACGCGTGGGATATCGAGTCGCGACTGGAAATGGCAATGGACGCTCTACGTTGTCCTCCCGGAGATACACCGGTTAATGTTATCTCAGGCGGTGAAAAAAGACGTGTGGCGCTGTGCAGGCTTTTACTACAGAAGCCGGATATATTACTCCTGGACGAACCGACCAATCATCTGGATGCCGAAACAGTTGCCTGGCTTGAACAACATCTTCAACAGTTTGAAGGAACCGTGATTGCAATAACACACGACCGCTATTTTCTTGATAATGTTGCCGGCTGGATTCTTGAGCTTGACCGGGGGATGGGTGTCCCGTGGAGGGGCAACTACTCTTCCTGGCTTGAACAGAAACAGAACCGCCTTAAACAGGAAGAAAAAAGCGAATCAGAACGCCAGAAAACGTTACAGAGGGAATTGGAATGGATCCATATGTCCACCAAGGGCCGTCACGCAAAAGCAAAGTCACGTATTAATGCCTACGAATCGCTCCTCAAACAGGACGCCGCAAAACAGGAAAAGGACCTTGAGCTGTTTATTCCACCTGGACCACGACTTGGCAATATTGTTCTTGAAGCGGAAAATGTAAGTAAGGCATTTGGAGAACGAATCCTATTTGAGGAGATGTCATTCTCCCTGCCAGCTGGAGGTATTGTTGGAATTATAGGCCCAAACGGTGCTGGTAAAACTACGCTCTTTAAGATGATTACAGGCAAGGAACAACCCGATTCCGGAACCCTTAAGATTGGTGATACCGTTAAACTTGCTTACGTTGATCAGGAGCGTGATACCCTTGATCCGGGAAAAACAATATGGGAGATTGTATCAGGGGGCAGAAATACGATTGAACTTGGAAATAACGAAGTAAACTCCCGTGCCTATGTTGCGCGCTTTAATTTCTCTGGTGCGGACCAGCAGAAAAAAGTAGACGTGCTTTCAGGTGGTGAGCGCAATAGAGTTCATCTTGCATGCATGTTAAAAGAGGGTGCTAATGTAATCCTTCTGGACGAACCAACAAATGATCTGGACGTAAATACCATGCGTGCTCTTGAAGAGGCCCTGGACAACTTTGGAGGCTGCGCAGTCATTATATCTCACGACCGATGGTTTCTTGACCGTATTGCAACGCATATACTTGCTTTTGAGGGAGACAGTTCCGTCAAGTGGTTTGAAGGGAATTACTCAGAATATGAAGCAGATAGAAAAAAGAGACTCGGAAAAGCAGCCGATCAGCCGCATCGAATGAAATACCGGCATTTGACAAGAGAGTAATTTTTAATTTACGAATAACGATTTTAGATTTATGATTAAAAGGAAATTTATAGTGATGATTTGATATCAAACAAATAAATAATAATGATAAATCTATAACAATGGACAGTATTAGAGGCCGAGATCCCTTTAATTCACAGCTCCCTTGCTCAAGAGTTTTAATAGCATTAGGTGTGTATGAGAATTTTTATCGAAATTTAAAGAAATATTTAAAATAGTAATTATTCAATTTTTACTGTGCCGTACTATGGAGTTCTTGCAAGACGGAAGCCTATATCGCTGAATTTTTTGCTGGTTGGAATAAAGTCATTACGATCAGTCGTACGTAAACCCTTATCTTTGCTGCGCCAACCCCCACCACGTAAAACCCGGTTTTTGCCTTCTGAGGGGCCTTGAGCATCTTTGCTTGAACTGTGCTCGTAATATTTATTGTCATACCAGTCTGAGCACCATTCCCATACGTTTCCCATCATATCATAGAGGCCTAGTTCATTTGGCGTTTTTTCTGCAACGCCATGAGTTCGTCCATCGGCAGTAAAACCGTACCAGGTATACTCTCCAATTTTCTCTTTGTCATTTGTCCCCGCCCACTGCTCCTTCCAGCCACCACTCCTTGCCGCGTATTCCCATTCAGCTTCGGTTGGAAGACGGTAATTCATCCCTGTCTTCTCATTCAACTTTTTGATAAATTCCTGTACATTATTCCAACTTACTCTCTCTACCGGACAATCTCCACATTGGAATTTAGATGGATTGTGGCCAATTATTTCTACCCACAGTTTTTGGGTCACTTCTGTTTTCCCCAGATAAAAATCACCCACACATACTGTATGCACAGGTTTTTCATCATTTTCTCCTGTGTCAAAGATATCTCCCATATCAAAACATCCCCCTTTAACAAACACCATTCCATCTTCAGTTTCTTTAGCGGCTTTTGTCTGATGATGATGCGATTCTGTAGTCCGGCGTTTTTCTTCATCTTGTTTGTTTTTGGCATCTACAATTAAAGTAATTGTTTCTTCATAATGTTTCCCTTCCTGACCTTCTAATGTCAGATAATTAGTAAGGCTTGACAACGCAAAGGTATAGCTTCCCGTTTTTAAAAGAGCTTTTCCATAGAGAAAATGAAATTCTCCCGGAAGATCAATACCCAGTTTCATTGATTTCTCAAAATTTTGTACCGCACTTTCCCATCTTTCAGCTTCCATATCCTTTGTTGCAGATCTAATCAATAAATCCAATTGTATTTCCGGTGATAACTCCTTGTCCTTTGCAAACACCATTGGTATACTTGTACCTTGCGCCACCATCATTAATGACATAAAAAAAATAGAGCTAACTATGACTTGCCTGATATATCCAATTCGAATTGTCTGCATTACACCTGACTCCTCTTTATAGAAATTTCAACATGAGAGAAAACTATCTTTAACAGTTGTTGTATTATTGGAAAAATATCCTGTTTGATCGTTATAAACAGAGATATTCTGAAATAATATTAGTTCCTATAGCCCCGTTTGTCAAATAAATAGAAAAAGAGTAATCTCTGCCAGCCATGGTTGAAAAATTACAACACGAAAGCCAATCTTCACCGTTTATTGAGCTTGAGGTGAAAAAGGAGGATGAGATGGGGCTGAAAGATAATCAGGGAATAGCTATGGCGAATAGATTTGTCCAAATTGGTATTGTCAATTGAATCGACAATATGCACAATCCAATAACAATAAAAGGGGGATGAACGCCTCAAGCATTAACAGATTTTTTTCTATTTTACCGGTGATAATTCTTTTTAATCACTCTTCTTTTTGAAAACTTTGCCGTAGAGAAATCCAGCTGCAAGCGCACCGGATACTGGCCCCAGCCACCAGATATAGTGGTTGTCGAAATGACCGGATACTACCGCAGGCCCAAAAACACGCGCCGGGTTCAGTGCTCCCCCACTGAATGTTGAACTGATCGATACGCCGAACATATAGACTAAACCAATTGCAACTCCGGACAGGATTTTTGATAGCCTTTTGTCAACAGTAGTTGAAAAAATGGTAAATACAAACAGGAAAGTAACGACACATTCTATTAATGCTGCTTTCCATAACTCGACTCCATTACCTAAAAGACATGTGCCTAAATGAACTTTAAGAATTGCAGTGGGAAATAGTATTCTCAAGAAGTACGCCGCTAATACAGCACCTGCCAGTTGAGATAAGATATAGTAAAGCGCAGTACCCGCGTACATCCTCCCGGTAGCCCAATGAGAAATCGTCACCGCAGGATTAATTTGAGAACCCGCGATATAGCTTGTCGCATAAACAATAGCAGCTATCACTATGCCAAACAGGGTTATTACCCACACAGGAACTATACTCTGCCCGCCTGTCAAATTTACGGAGTGTTCCGCACAAATTGCACCAGCGCTTATAAAAACGACGAGAAGTGTACCTAAAAATTCAGCTATATATTTATTATACTTGTTCATTTTTTTGCGAACCTTATAGAATATGTCCTAGTTTCTCTTTCTTGGTACGCAAATACTGTTCGTTCTCTTCTTGTGGCGCTACAACGATAGGGACGCGGTCTATAATTTCCAATCCATAACCTGCCAGGGCCGCAAATTTTTTAGGATTATTTGATAGAAGTTTCATCTTCGTTATTCCCAGGTCCCTGAGTATCTGAGCGCCTATTCCGTAATCACGTTTGTCCGCGCTAAAACCGAGCTCTTTATTTGCCTCTACAGTATCCAGCCCACTCTCCTGTAGTGCATAAGCGTGCAGCTTGTTTTCAAGCCCAATTCCTCTGCCTTCCTGTCGCATGTAGAGCAAAACACCCTTACCCTCTTTTTGAATCATCTTTAATGCGCTGTGAAGTTGTTCTCCGCAATCACATCTAACAGAACCAAAAATATCACCGGTTAAACACTCGTCGTGCACACGTATTAAGACCGGATCTGTCTGTATCGAAGAAGGTGAATTATCCATACTGCCAATATTCCCGAGACACAAAGCCAGATGCAGGTATTCATCAGTAAACGAACGATAAAGATGTAAAACAAATTTTCCATATTTTGTAGGCAAATTAACGGAAACACGTTTTTCTATCAAACGCTCCTGTTCATGGCGATATTTGATGATATCCGCAATGGTGCACATTTTCATCTCGTGTTTTTCCGCGAACTTTATAAGTTCCGGAAGTTTTGACATTGTCCCATCTTCATTCATGAGTTCGCATATTACCGCTGAAGGATGTAGGCCTGACAGGCGGGCTAAATCAACAGCACCTTCAGTATGACCTGCGCGCACCAGAACCCCTCCATTTTTTGCCATGAGTGGGAAAACGTGTCCAGGCCTGTCAAGATCACCGGGAAGACACTCATCACTTATGGCTTTTAATATCGTCGTTGCTCTGTCCTTTGTAGATACACCTGTTGTTATACCCTCTTTCGCGTCTATCGTTACCGTAAACGGAGTCTGAAAACTTGATGTATTTTCTGTTACCATATGTGTTAATCCTATCTGCTTTGAATGTTCTTCTGTTATCGTCAGACAGATTATACCCCTCGCGTGCGATAACATGAAGTTAATGATATCAGGTGTAATTTTCTCCGCAATGATCGTCAGATCTCCCTCATTTTCACGACTCTCATCATCAACAACGATAACCATCTTACCCTGTTTCAGATCTTCAATAACCTCTGTAATTGTATTAAACATAACTTATAACCTTCCTTGTTTTTTCTCTACTATTAAATGTAGGGGCTGTTTCCACTATCCGAATGGATTCTTCCGGGCGGGTAAACAGCCTTAAGATAAATGTCCGTTTGGCCTGCACGACTAGTGATTAAGGCGGGGAAACGAACCCTACAGCAAAAAATAAAAATAGCTTTCTGCAATAGAGACAAATTAATAATTATTTATAATTGTCTGACACCCAAATAGGTATAGTTTATCGCTGAGAGTAAAGTAACAAAGGCGACTACACACCATAAAATCGCAAAAGTGTTCAAGGAAAAGTGGTTTCCAAGCAGTACAGCGATAACTGCCATGATCTGCATAAATGTCGTTAACTTTCCCAATTTATTAGGTTGCCATTTTATTTTGCGTTTTATCGTAATAAAGACAGCTAACATTCCGAATGAAAACAGCATTTCCCTACTTACAATTACCGCCAGTACCCAGACAGGAAATCTGGGTCCGGACCACAATTTATCTGAAGAGAGCAAAAAACAGGCAATTAATAGAAGCAGCTTGTCAGCAACAGGATCAAGATACTTACCAAAGGTTGTTATTTCTCCTCTTTTCCGAGCAAGATATCCATCTAAAACATCACTTAAACCAATTATGAGTAACACGCCTAATGCAATGTATCTGTAGAAGTTATGATGCTGGACCTGAATTAAGCAGATTACAAAAGGAGGGATAAAACATATTCTTGCAAAGCTGATCAAATTTGGCAATGTCAGAAATTTGTTTGCCGCATGCATAGAGATTCTCCTTTTCATTCGTAGACTATGCACTCTTCTTTCAACTTACATCTAATAAAAAACAATCATTATTCTCCTAAGTACTTTTCTATGTACAGAGTTATGATAGCAGACGCATAATTACTGTCAAGCGAAAAAATACTCCAACTTGACAGTTAAGTTGTGAACGAGTACTATTAGCTGAAAGTTTCAAGTTAAAAGTGCTTGAAATACCTAAAGTTGAGAAGCATAACAATTTACAAGAATATCTCTTTTACTTGTTTTAATTGTTAAATGAGATCTTTCGGCTGACTTAGCTCGTTAACATGTTATTCAGAATGAAGAACGAGATTCTTCATTGCGTTCAGAAGACAGGAAGCAAAGGGTTAAGAATGGCAATCATATTTATCTTGTTATATGACAAAGGCTTAAAATAATAATATAATTCCTGTATAATTAAATTACTAATTCTTAATGAAGACTAAAAAAGCCATCCTCGCTCTCTCTGACGGAAAGGTATTTGAAGGTGTTTCCTTTGGTGCTGAAGGGGAAACATCAGGTGAGATCGTATTTAATACCAGTATCGCCGGATATCAGGAAATACTTACAGACCCTTCTTATAAGGGCCAGATCGTAAATATGACCTACCCGTTGATAGGCAACTATGGTATCTGCGAAGAAGATCATGAGTCAACACAATCACACGTGGAAGGGTTTATTATTAAAGAACTTAGCCCATTCCCCAGTAATTGGCGATCAAGTATGGGCCTGGATGAATTTTTAGAAAATAAAGGAATTATAGGTATTCAGGGAATAGACACAAGGGCCCTTACAAGACATATAAGGGATTGTGGCGAGCAGGTAGGCATAATATCTACTGAAGACTCAGACCATCAAAGTCTTGTTTCAAAGGCCAGTGGATTGTCCGGACTTGTGGGAAAAGATCTGGTCAAAGAGGTTTCGTGTGATAAAACCTACAACTGGGAAGACGCCGAAACAGTCATTAATACTGCAAGTGGAAGTAACCATGAACAACCTGAACAATACAAACAGTATAATGTAGTAGTCTACGATTGTGGAGTTAAATATAACATTCTGAGGAAGTTGAGGAATTATAATTGTAACGTAACCGTAGTACCTGCTAATACCAGTGCAAAGGATGTGCTAGCAATGAAAGCTGACGGTGTTGTCATCTCAAATGGTCCCGGTGATCCGGCTGCAGTACCTTATATGGTTGAAAATGTAACAGGTATAATAGGCAATAAACCTGTTATGGGCATATGCCTGGGTAATCAAATTATCGCCCAGGCATTAGGATACAAAACATTTAAGTTAAAATTCGGACACCATGGCGCCAACCAGCCTGTCATGGATTTAAGGACAGAAAAAGTGGCAATTACGTCGCAGAATCACTGTTTTGCAATTGATGGAGAATCGCTAAACAATGGACAGAGCGGCAGATTTGGTAAAGTAGAGATATCTCACATTAATCTTAATGATAAATCCATAGAAGGATTAAGATGTCTGGAAGTACCGGTATTTTCCGTCCAGTATCATCCTGAAGCATCACCAGGTCCACACGATTCAAGTTATATTTTTAATGAATTCATTGAAATGATGGAAAATTAAAAACCCTAAACATGAAATCCGAAACAATATCGAATAACTAAAATTCAAAAAAACATAGTAAACCCTTTTGGTCATTATATCATTTGGATTTTTGATTTGCTTCGAGTTTCGTTATTCTTTTTTCGTATTTTCTAAATATTACGTTTTAATAATTAATAATATGCCGAAAAGAACTGATATAAACAAAATACTCATCATTGGGTCAGGTCCAATCGTAATAGGACAGGCGTGTGAATTCGATTACTCCGGTACACAGGCATGCCGGGCACTGAGAGAGGAGGGTTACAAAATAGTCCTCGTAAACAGTAATCCGGCCACGATCATGACCGATCCGGAAGTTGCGGACAGTACGTACATCGAACCGATGACGACTGAAATATTAACAAAAATTATTGAGAAAGAGAGGCCAGACGCCCTGCTTCCAACACTGGGAGGACAAACGGGACTGAATCTTTCCGTTAGTCTGGCCGAAGAGGGCGTTCTAGATAAATATAATGTAGAGCTGATAGGTGCTAAACTGGAGGCTATAAACAAAGCGGAAAATAGAGAGAAGTTTAAAGAAGCTATGAGCAATATAGGCGTCAAGGTTCCGGCAAGCGGCAACGCAAAATCACTTGAAGACGCAAAGGAGATAACAGAAGAAGTAAAGTTTCCCGTTATTATTCGTCCATCTTTTACCATGGGAGGAATAGGAGGCAATGTGGCTTACAACATTGAGGAGTTGGAAGAGTACGTTAACTTCGCACTGGAAGCAAGTCCCGTCCATGAAGTACTCATTGAAAGATCTATCTTGGGATGGAAAGAGTACGAATTGGAGGTGATGAGAGACCGCAAAGACAATGTTGTAATAATCTGTTCGATAGAAAACCTCGATCCCATGGGCGTCCATACCGGCGACAGCATAACTGTGGCTCCCGCACAAACCCTAACTGACAAAGAGTATCAGATAATGAGAGATGCTGCAATCAAGATCATACGTGAAATCGGTGTTGAAACGGGGGGGTCTAATGTTCAGTTTGCGATAAATCCGTCTGACGGTGAATTAATTGCAATCGAGATGAACCCTAGGGTGTCCAGGAGTTCTGCCCTGGCGTCCAAGGCGACGGGTTTTCCGATTGCAAAGATAGCCGCAAAACTGGCGGTAGGTTATACGCTTGATGAGATACCAAATGATATTACTCGTTACACACCGGCCTCTTTTGAACCTTCTATTGACTATTGCGTAGTTAAAATTCCAAAATTTAACTTTGAGAAATTCCCTGACGCGGACCAGGTCCTTACTACGCATATGAAATCAGTTGGCGAGGTAATGGCGATTGGACGTACGTTCAAAGAGTCCCTGAGCAAGGCGATAAGGTCCCTTGAAATCAACCGCTACGGATTATCCGAACACCACAGTAAAACAGCCTTAAACGATTCAGAGAAAAAAGAATTCATTAAAAAGCATCTGTTAAACCCTTCGTGGGACAGGATATGGTCTGTTGTTGACGGCTTGCGTATGGGGATGAACATTGATGAGATTTATGAAATTACCAGAATTGACAAATGGTTTCTGTATAACATAGAACAGATACTTGAACTGGAAGAAGAGATCAAAAACCAGCATAAACCTGGAGATATACCAACCACTTCAGAGAATGATACAACGGCAATTGATTCGGGCTACTTAATAGATCCTGTTCTTTTAAAGAAAGCAAAGCAATATGGCATCTCTGATATTCGGCTGGCAAGCTTGTTAAATACAAGCGAACTTAATATTCGAGACTATCGCTGGAAGAACGATATTCGTCCTGTATTTAAGGTTGTGGATACCTGTGCCGCGGAGTTCCAGGCTTACACCCCTTATTTATACTCATCATACGAGACCGAATGCGAAGCCAATCCTACACAAAAAAAGAAAATAATTATTCTGGGTAGCGGTCCTAACCGTATAGGACAGGGTATTGAATTTGACTACTGTTGTGTGCACGGAGTACTGGCCTTAAAAGAGATGGGATTTGAAACAATCATGGTAAATTGTAATCCGGAGACTGTAAGCACAGATTACGATATATCTGATAGATTATACTTCGAACCCCTTACTTTTGAGGACGTTATTGAAATAGTTGAGAAGGAGCAACCGGAAGGGGTTATTGTGCAGTTTGGAGGACAAACCCCATTGAAACTGGCGGTACCACTGTTCAATGCGGGTGTTAAGATCCTTGGTACATCACCGGACAGTATTGATATGGCTGAAGACCGTGAAAGGTTTGCAGAACTCCTCTCCAGACTCAATCTTCTACAGCCGGACAACGGAAACGCAAGGTCATTCGCAGAAGCCAAAAAGATTGCAGTTTCAATAGGTTATCCGGTATTGATAAGACCCTCATATGTTTTGGGCGGCAGGGCGATGAGAGTTGTTTTTGATGAAGATGAACTTGAAGAGTATATGATACATGCGGTTGACGTTTCACCTGAACATCCGGTATTAATAGATAAATTCCTTGAAGGTGCAATTGAGATAGACGTTGATGCCGTGTGTGACTGTGAGGATGTCTTTATTGGCGGTGTTATGGAACACATAGAAGAGGCTGGTGTACATTCAGGAGATAGTGCGTGTTCATTGCCTCCTTATTCCATAAAAGAGGATATTATAGATAAGATAAAAGCTCAGACGAAAGCTCTGGCCCTGGAGATGAATGTCCTTGGTATTATTAATATTCAATTTGCCGTAAAAGATGAAGTTGTCTATATACTGGAAGTAAATCCACGTGGATCCAGGACAATACCTTTTGTCAGTAAGGCGATTGGTATTCCACTGGCAAAAATAGCATCTCAGGTTATTGCCGGACGCAAACTAAAGGAGTTGAATCTAAGTAATAATAAAAGCAATCATGTTGCCGTAAAGGAAGCTGTTTTTCCATTTGTCAGGTTTCATGGCACAGATACCATCCTCGGACCGGAAATGAAATCAACCGGTGAAGTTATGGGAATTGATACTGATTTCGGGAAGGCGTTTGCCAAGGCGCAGATGGCCATAGAGGGAGGAATTCCACTGTCAGGTACTGTTTTCATAAGTGTCAGGGATAAAGACAAAGCACCTATAGTTGATATCGCCTATAAACTTCACAAATCAGGTTTTAAGATTTCAGCTACGGGAGGGACCGCGAAGGTTATAGCAGAGAGAGGCACTCCCGTAACCACTGTCCTTAAAGAATATGAGGGGCGTCCTAATGTAATAGATCATCTGAAAAATGGTGATATCCAAATGGTAATAAATACAGCTGAAGGAAAAATTTCACAAGAAAATTCTTATAACATCCGACGTAACGCAATTATATCAGGCATCCCTTACTTCACAACCGTTCCGGGAGCTATAGCCGTGGAGAGCGCAATCAGGTCAGTATCAAGCGGAGAACTCGATGTTAAGCCGATTCAGGAATACTACAAATAAATTTACTTGGAAAACATAAGAATGACACTTGCCCCTCTTCAAGAGACACCACCACCGATCCTGTAAGGTTCCAGATCAAGAGTCACCCATTTGTACCCGCGCTTTTTGCCTTCAGCGACGAGGACCTCATGTTGTTCCAAGACTGCCTGCATCTCTTCAGGCACTGATTCAATTCGTAAAAAGAGTCCTCTGTTTTCCTGACAAAGGCGGACACGAAAAATCTTTATGCCAGTTTTTCTAAGAATAGCTTCCATGTCTTCAATATCGTTTAATCGCCTTTCCGTGATAGAAATTCCTGTCATAATCCGCGAACTCAAACAGGGGCTTGCCGCTTTCTCAGCAATGGCCAAATGGTTAGACCGAAGAACGGCCCTGATATCTTCTTTTGTAAAACCGGCGTCGGCAAGTGGGGATATTACGTTATTTTCCAGTGCCGCTTTATGGCCGGGTCGAACATCATCACCGTCAGATAAATTATAACCGTACAATACCCATTTATATTTGTCGTTTTTTGAGATAGAGCCAGTAATATCAAAAAGCTCCGTCTTGCAGTAATAACACCGATCATAGTCATTCTGAATGTATTTTTCATCAAGAAGTTCCTCGCTCTTTTTAATTCTGTGGTCTACATTCAAATCCTTTGCAAATTTTAAAGCAGCTTCCAGTTCTGTCCGTGACAAACTGGGGCTGTCAGTGGTTACAGCAAGTAGCCTGCCACCATTTTCATCCTTCACTCTTTTTGCTGCCCATAAAAGCATAGCGCTGTCAATGCCACCGGAAAAGGCGACTATTATTCCGTCAGGAAGGAGTCTACTCAATTGTTTCGAGAGCTTTTCCAATTTACCGGTCAATACCGATCCTGACTCTTCACTGTTTTTGGCCAGTATAGTACTAATCTTTTCAATCACCTGATTATCATGCTTCATTATTGATAATTCTCCAAGTTCTTTTTTTAATTTTAAACCGAATTCACCAGTTCCTTCCTGTTTAAGGGTTTGAGAAATGAATTAGGCCTTTAACGACTTTCTTGATAACCTGTACTGATAACACGGACAAACAAAGTTTGTCCATGTTATCTATCAGTATATTGTAATACTTTGCACAGATAAACGAGCTTGTCCCTGTCACCATACAATAACAAAAACTTTGAAATTCCTCATAAATGTATACATCTGTCTGTAAGAGAGGCGCTCAACTGAAAAATTTCTTATACCTGTTCCGGACGTTCTGTACAAGGCTTATCTCCGGGACCGGGTAGCGGAGCCTTATTATTACCTCCGGCGCTCTCACCTTTTATAAGGGTTTCAATATCGGGATATGGATAAATTGTCTCTGCTTTATTCTGCATCAGACCACCGGTATCTGCAGTTGGTCCATATATGCTGTAAATATCCCTTTCTGCCATACGCAGCAGCATTGTCATCTGTCCGCGGTGGTGTGCCGTATGGGCAATCCTTCTGGTAAGAACCCAGGCTCGCGAGCGAGAAACATTAAAGAATTTCACCTCCTCATCCCACCATGCATCATCTTTTTCACGTAGGGTTTCCAGTCGTTTGCCTGAATCCTCTGCATATCGTTTAATAAATTCCAGGCGTGTTTCCTCTTCTGGTAATGGGGGCGCACCTACATCGATTCCAAGCATATTACAGAACCACACATTCTCTCCCATACATTGATGCACCATATGTTCATGCGCGTTCCTCCCTCTTTTGTCCTGAGGATGGGGGCGTCTTGACATGTCTTCATCCTTAAATGTACTCCATGTGCTGAGTGTTTTTAAACGTTCCGTTTCATAAGTATCAACTAAGAACCTGTGTCCCATTCTTTCATCTCCTTAATAATGAAATCCGTAAAAATAAAAAGTAATTATCCAACACGTAGATGAAAAACTTTTTCTTCCCCTGTCACAACACGACAAGGACTTTCCTCGGGTAAAAAGCTTCAAGGTCTCTCATCGTGAGTGCTAACATTTTTTTCAGATTTTCAAGAGTTTGCACGCTGCTTCCTCAGATGCTTCAATTGGCCATACATGTCCATAATTCTGACTCGCAACAATAGCACCTTCGACTAATACATATACCATATCGGCATTTGCCTCAACATTAATGTGCCTATAGCGTTTATGAGAATCCTTTACTAATGAAATTAACTGCCTCAGATATGTTTTCAGACCATCCTTATGCTTGACTACCTCAGCCCGAATTTTATTGTTAAGTGGAGGTACTTCAGACGCGATATTTAAAAAAGCGCATCCTCTATAATTACATTTCACCATCCACTCCCTCAAAAAAACAAATACTCCGCGCAAGCACTCTTCAGATGATGCATGACTTTCGACACTATTTTTCAACCACTCCATCCAGATGACATGGCGGGCCTGCAGATATGCGACGCAGAGATTTTCCTTAGATGAAAAGTGACTATAAAACGTTGCCTTTGCAACCTGCGATTCAGTAATAATCTGATTGATACCTGTGGCCAGATACCCCTGCTCATAAAATAAACGTAAAGCAGTATCTATTATTTTTTCTCGAGGACTGTCTTTAACTTGATGAAACATGACTCAATATACACCAGACAGACCGGTCTGTCAAGGAAGAGGTTTTTACAACCTATAAGAGATTGTATTTTATGACATTGCCTGAACCAATGATCTCTTGTCTCAAATATTTTTAGCGTGGGTTTCTGTAATTAGTTTATTGTAAATTACTCGCATAGGGTTATAATATCGACGAACTTGAGCGAACAGGTAATTGATTTTACTTGCGTTAAGAGTATAATAATACCGTAGATTACTTGAAAACACAAAAACTCTTTCGTTTTTAGTTCGGGTTAGGTTAAAATAGAGCCAACAAATTGAGAAAAAAGCTTGAAAACAAGGTAAATATGTCTACGACGGTTTCCAATAAAATAGAAAGTGCTTTGAAGGTAATGTTGAAGGATGGAAAATAAAATAAAGCTTACTGACGGAAATATTTTCATACGTCCTTGCCAACCGGAAGACGCTGCCGTAATTTGCGAGGGTGTGCAAGAGACGATGGGAGAGATGTTAAAATGGGCACCATGGTGTCACCCTGAGTACTCTATATCAGACTGTAAATCGTGGCTTGACTCCAGACAGGAGATGTGGACGGAAGGTGTTGAATATGATTTTGCTATTTTTAGTGCTAAAGAGAATACTTTTTTTGGTGGATGCGCCATTGATCAAATTAACCGGAAACACAACTTTGCAAATCTTGGTTATTGGACCAGAGCAAGTCAGGTGGGAAATGGAATAGCTACTTCTGCGGTCAAGCTTATCAGTCAGTTTGGATTTGAAACTCTGGGTTTCACGCGTCTTGAGATTGTCGCGGCAGTGCGGAACAAGGCAAGTCAACGCATTGCTGAAAAGGTTGGAGCTGTCAGGGAGGGTATCCATAGAAACCGTCATGTAGTACGTGACAAGATATATGACTCCGTTATGTTTTCGCTAATTCCAAAGAATTGTCAGGCACCGATTTAGAGTCTATTAAATTGCTCAAATTAGCTTGAAATTGATGTTATCTACAGTACAATGAAGTGAACAAAGATAACAAAAAGAACGAACTAATTCGTATGATACAAAAATATAGAAAGGAGTTTCAAATGAAAATTTCAATGGAAAGTGATACCAGGATAAAAATTATTCCGGAATCAGAGCATGAGAAAGAGAGCCTTGATGCATTATGGAAGCTTGTCATACGTTGTGACACTGATAGTAAGGTATTGTGCCCTATCGGTTCGTACATACCTTCAACAGATGACGGGGCAAACTTTGTTATACAGGACCAATGATCCTTTGTACGCATGATAATACAGTAATTTGAAGGCGGTTTTAATAAATAACTCAAATCATTACTTCTAAAAGAGAAATTGAAATCTGGCGTAATTCTAACAGATCAGGAGAAAAGAGATGTCAATACTGATTGAAGAACTTAAAAAGGAACATTCTGAAATCCTTGCCAAACTCGAAGAAGTAAAAGAACTGGGTATTCTCTCTAAGGAGGGGCAAGATAAACTGATGTCTTTAGAAGTGAGTTTACTTGCACATCTAGGTATAGAGGATGATCAACTATACCCGACTCTCAAAAAAGAAGCTGAGCATAGCAATAGTATAAAAGATACATTAGATCTGTTTGAAATGGATATGGAGAATGTATCAACCATTGTGCAAGGCTTTTTTGAAAAATATTCTGAAGGATTTTCAGGTATGGATCTCGATAAACTTTCAGAAGATTATGAAAATCTTCTCACTGCCCTTACAAAAAGGATCAGTAATGAAGAAGAATCTCTCTATGAGGAATATGAAGCCCTGAACAGGCCTTGAATGTCTTAAAAATAAGTAAGCCAGGAGAGTTTATAGAAACCATTCCATTCAACTGAAAAAGTACTTTTCCCTGAAAGACATCAACTCCCTCCAAAATACAGCCTGGTCCTGTAACCTTTAATCAGAAAAATGAAAGGGTTCGATATAGACAAATATGAACCGATAACTGATGCCGAACATGTCAAATACAATAGACAGGATTATTGCGGCTTCTGGAGGCGTTTTGCTGCCAACTTCCTGGACGGAGCAATCCTGGGTATGGCGTATAAATCAGTAGATGTCGTATTGCTGGCACTAGCTTCTTTAACAGGGACCTCTTATCTCGGGTTCAGCGACTGGATGTTGAGTACAATAATCTTCTGGGCATATATGCTATGGTTTAAGAGTTACAGGGGTGCCACTCCCGGTTACAATGTCTTTGGGATTAGAATTATCTCTATAAAAGGTTCGCAGGTAAGTATCAAACAAATAGTAGTTAGAACAGTTTCCTCTTTCTTGTCCGCAATACCACTAGGATTGGGTTATCTCTGGATAGCTATAGACCCTGACAGACAAGCATGGCACGATAAGATTGCGGGGACTTACGTCATTAAGGCTGAATCAAGACCAGTTCAAACCAATCAGCAACCTAGTCCCGGCCCGGTGAGGATAAAACTGTTAACATCGCTGATTATAGTGTGCTTGCTTATGCTTCTCAGTTTGATTGCAGGAGTAGTGTATCTGCTGAAGGATTCTGATGCATATAAATTGTCTAAACAATACATAGGTGCAAACATGTGGGTGCAACAGGAGGTTGGTAATACAATCGAGTTTGGTATAATAGAAAGCAGTAAGGTTTTTAATGGAGCATCCGGAAAGGCAAATCTAATAATACGTGTTTCAGGTGAAAAAGGGGAAGTTACGGTTACCACAAGACTGGAAAAAAGAGATGGTGAATGGCAGATCATAAAAGCTGGATACTTTGATAGTGATAATAATTATATTGATATTACTATGCCATACACCGGAAGCAAGGTGCTTGAGGTGAGAAAGTCAAGCATTTCTATACGTTTTGTGCATATGTACTGTTCGACATATGCACCGAGCTAGTAGATAATTTACAAAATAAAGAGGTGGATAATGATAATTTGTATGAGACGTTTTAGCTCACTGCTTATAGTACTTACAATATATGTTATATTTTCAGGGACTAATGTCCAGTCTCAGGAAATAGAAAAACCTTTTCCGTTTGAAGACTGGAAATACTTATACGAATCGAAATGTTCAAAATGCCATTCACTTGAAAGAATTTTTGCAGATCCAAAAACGGCAGAGGAGTGGCAATCGTGTGTAGCCAGAATGATTGCAAAAAGCTCATCGTGGATTACTCGTGAAGAGGGCAATCAGATAATTACAGAAATTCTTGGCTCAAAAGAGGGAATAACAGGGTCCTTTCCTAAGAAGAAAGAGTATGATGATGCACGTTTGCTCTTTATCGACAGGTGTACAGCGTGTCATTGCGTGGACAGAGTTCTTTTAGCAGATAAAACGGGAGAAGAGTGGCAGGAAACAGTAACAAGGATGAGAGATAATGCACCGGAACTGTTCCTTGATGAGGACCTTCCTGTCATAATAGAATATCTTACCGAAAGAGGAACAATAATGCGTGATGACGTAGTGGCACAGAAAATAGTCGATAAATGCCTGATATGCCATGACGCAGGCAGGATATTCCTGGAACGTAAATCAAGAAGAGACTGGAAAGAGACTGTTGCTGATATGCGCTTATTGGCCAGGGAGGAATTGAAAAAAGATTGGTTTACTCACCATGAATCCAAAGTTATTGTTGATTTACTTGTCAAAACACAAGGTCTTGAACCGGAGAACAGTGCAGCAGGTAAAAGAGCAGCAGAAAACGAGGGAAAGAAGAGCAGTAAACATTAGGTTTATAAATTAGTAAAATACACTTTGGACTTTACATGAGAATTGACTATACAAAAGGTCAAAATGTTCAACCACATACATTTCGTTCTTCCCGACAATCCGGAGTCTCCGGGAAGAGGGTGATGTTGGTCTTTCCCCCTGATTGGTATCCCTCCAAACCATATTTGAGCCTGCCTACGCTGACAGCTTTTTTGAGGAGAGCCGGTCATCGTGTTGCCCAGAAGGACGTGAATCTGGAAATGTATGATTGGTTTTTCAGCGAAAATTGCCTTCAGCTTGTTTTTGAGAAAATCCCCAAACAATTGGAACGGTTGAAGACGGTATCGAGAGACCCAGGATATTCTCACGAAGTACTAAAATTGCAGCAGTCTCTTAATGAATGTACAGATCCTTATATTACCATGCTTGCCAGAAAGGCAGAGACCGCTAAAACCATTGTACGTTCACAGGAATTCTATAATGTGGATAAACTAGAGTGGGCAATGAGTGTTTTTCGTGAAGTGATGCAGGTTATATCCCTTGTTTACGCCCCGGCCAGGATTTGTATACCCCCTATGGAAACTGACTTAGGTTATAAATTGTTTATATCTTCCGATATTCTTGATGCAGTTGAGGATAAGCAGGTAAATGTATACAGAGATGTGTACAACCACATACTCAAACCTGCTATAGAGGAAGAAAAGCCTGATGTCATTGGAATTTCCATTGTCTTGAGTCAGCAACTCTTCTCTTCCATGACATTCTGCTCGATGATCAAAGAGGACTTTCCCGGTATTCATATTACTATTGGAGGAAACACGGTTACCAGATTACGTGATGTATTACCAGAAAGTTCCAATCTATTTTCTCTTTTCGATACGGTTATCATGCATGAAGGAGAAACGGCATTTTTGCAGCTAATAAATGCGATCGGAACAGACCGTGATTTTTCAACAATACCCAACCTCATATATAAAAATTGTAACGGAATATATACATCTACCGTTACTACGGCTGAGGATATGGCAAGATTACCGCCACCCGATTTTGATGGACTTCCTCTCGACAAATATTTTGTGCCGGATAAGATACTCTCTTACCTTGCCACCAGAGGATGCTATTGGGGAAAGTGTGAGTTCTGTGATCATGGAGAAGGTTACACTGCTGGATACAGGACAAAAAATATAGATCAGATTATTGAGGACATTAATTATCTGAAAAATCGATATCAAGTAACACATTTTCACTTTCCCGATGAGTCATACCCTCCGGCTTTATTCAAAAAGTTAACAAAAAAATTAATTGAAGCTGATCTACATATCGTATGGTCTACACACTTACGGTTTGAAGAAAGTCTGTTGGACAACGGAGTATGGGAAACTGCTGAGGAAGCGGGGTGTAAATTTTTACATATGGGATTTGAAACCGGAAGTGAAAGAGTGCTCAGATTGATGGGTAAGGCAACCAAAACGGAACAAATCCAACAGAGTCTGGAACTCTCATCCATGCATGGTGTATGGAACCACGTGATGGGTTTCTTCGGATTTCCCGGTGAGACTTATGAAGATGCAAGATCCTCCATGCAATTTTTAGAAAACAACAAAGAACACGTTCACTCAATCGGTTTTGGGACTTTTGACCTGACCAAGTATTCACCGGTCATTAAAAGTGCAGAAAAGTTTGGGGTAACTTACAACAAAAACCCTGAATGGGATTTAGCGCTCGATTACTATTTTACCGTGAAAAACGGCCTTGGGATCGAGGAAGCCGAACGGGTACTTGGAGAGTTTGAACACAACCACTATAAAGGGTGGGATTTAAAGATTTATATTCGTGAATACCTTTTTTTGTACGTATCTCATTTTGGGACCAATAAGCTTACATTTCTACAGTTGAGGTCTAATATGATGCCTCCTCAGTAGAATCTGTGGCTAAGGATAAGGTATATTTTCTCTGCATGGCTTTCTTTCTCTTCTTCAAATATTCGTTATTAAAATCTTTGATAATTCCGGAGCATAGTTCACGTAATTGCCCCGCGCTCCCTGTATATAAAAAACTGTTTTGAAAACTTTTAATATTAGCAGTGCTTATTACAATACCAACTAACTTTTTCGACAGTGCCTCCAGCTGTTTTATTACTAACGGTTGAGCTCTGATCTTCGGGACCAACATATCCAGCTCTTCAATCGCCCTGGTTATCGGAAGGGTATCAAACCGGTCAATAATGGTTACGGAAATCGCACAACCGTTTTTGGTACTACGGTTACCGTTATTCAGTGTTTTTACTACAATGTCAATCGCGCAGTCAAGCTGAACAAAGGTTACCACTATGTTACCAAGACTTTTAAGCTCCTTACTAACGTAATCTTCTATCACACCATTGAGGTTCTCTTCGCCGCGTACATATACTCCAACCTTTATAACTGAGCGGCTATCTTTGGCATAAATTTTGCTAACATGTGCGGTTAATAAACATCCTATTATCAACCCAATAATCTTTACGTATTTCATGTAATATCTACCTTTCTTGACAGGTACGACGATATATTAATTAATATATCGTTATTTATGAGTGACAGGATTTAGTGAAGATTCAATTTATTGATCAGTTACCGGCATTAATACTTCACCTGCTCGTTCATTAATTACCAACCCTCTGGCGTTAAGTTCCTGCATGGCTCTAAGCGTAACGGATCCAGTAAACCAAAGCTCTGTTTTCTTTATAGGACGACCTGTCAAATCCAATTTAACTAGAGCCGTTGAACCAAGATCAGCAAGTTCTGTCCAGTAAAGAAGATCAATTGGAAAAGTAGCAACAACTGTTTGATCGGATGTGTATCCCACTGCGAATTTACGAACAGGGACCAGCTCTTTTATCGGCTTTACATGTGTATGATAGCCGTGCAGCATCTCTTCACCATTTGCCTCAAATTTGCCAAAATGGGAATTAATTGTGTAGCGGTTGTTAAGCCCATAGGATACTACCCTTCTGCCCATCCAGAAGTCCTTGCCTTCGAGCAGATTCGGAGGTAAGATTTCGTATGCGTCTATGACCCCGGGTGTTTCATATTCTACAGGTTGGTCTGATGCCTGACCTTTACAATAATCAGTAATAAACAGTAAGCTTCCTATCGTTAGAGCTATACACAATCCAACTCTTTTTGTGCCCGAATATTGGTTGCAGCACAATCTAAAAACTTGTTTCATATAGTTTCATCTTCCTTTTTTCATACGAGAAAAAAAATAAATTAACCTTTTATTATAGTGCGAACTATTACAATTATAAAATTAAATTTAATAAACGATGCTGTGTAATCATAGGATAAGGACGTAGCTGAGTCACAGGTATATCGCTTAAATAAAACAGGCGTCATCGATAAGAAGCAACTTCAGAATACCCAAGACCTTTGAAGTAGCTGGTTAACAGCAATACTTTTCTTCTTGATTAGTAGTTAAGTGTATGTATAGAATTGATTAGGTTCAGGCATCTGAATGTTTATTTATTTATATTGATTTACAAAATCTTAATAATTGTTTGTATTAATAAAATCAGGATAAAAAATATCGAGAGAAAATACATGAAAAGGTCTCCACTGTGCTATACATTAAAGTTGGCCCCTTATTTAATATTTTCCTTATTCTTGCTTCAAGGCTGTTTTGATATAGGTCCAAAATTAGGGCCAGATTACTCACCACCAACACTACAGATGCAGGATGCCTGGCATCAGGAAATAACAAAAGGGCTTCAAGATGGTGAAGCAAATCTTCAAACTTGGTGGACGATATTAAAGGACCCTGTACTCAACACATTAATTGAAAGAGCATATCAAGGTAATCTTCAACTAAAAGAAGCCTTTGCCAGAATTAAAGAAGCGCGTGCCAATAGAGGGATTAAGTCCGGAGAGAGATTCCCGGATTTAAACAGTACAGGAGACGCAAGACGGATGCGCTCACCTCACACATTTCTTCCTCCTACTACACAGAGATCAAGAACGGACGAGTTCTTCAAATTTGGCGGGGAGGGTTCATGGGAAATTGACTTTTGGGGAAGGATCGATCGGTCGATTGAATCTGCTGATGCAAGCCTTGATGCTTCGATGGAAGATTACCGTGATGTACTCGTTATGCTCTATGCTGATGTTTCCACTAATTACGTCGAAGTGCGTGCCCTTCAGGACCGCATCAAGTACGTGCGTGGTAACATAGGAACGCAGCGCAAATCACTACAGTTAACAAAGGACCGTTTTGATGTAGGGTTAGCTCCTGATCTTGATGTCCAGCAAGCAAAATTAAACCTTGCAAAAACGGAATCTACACTCCCAACCCTGCAAATGCAACTTGTTCAAACAATTAATCGCCTTGGAGTCTTGCTTGGTGAACATCCGGATGCTCTTCATGATGAATTAGAAAAACGGACTTCCATCCCAAAACCGTCAGGGCAGATACTGTTTGGCCTGCCGGTTGAGCTTCTGAGGCAGCGTCCTGATATCCGTCAGGCGGAACGTGAGCTTGCTGCTCAAACAGCCTTGATTGGCGTAGCTAAGGCTGACCTGTATCCGAGTTTTTCCTTATTCGGAACCTTTGAGATTGCGGCAAATGATTTCAGTGATGTTTTTTCCTATAGTAAGAGCAGAATGCACAGTTTTGGTCCTTCATTTCGTTGGAATATCTTTGATGGAGGTCGAGTGAGAAACAAGATCAGAGTAGAGGATGCTCGCACCGAGCAGGCATTGAACCGTTATGAACAAACCGTACTCAACTCCCTCGAAGATGTCGAAAATGCAATGGTTTCGTATGTTCAGGAAAAAGTTCGCCGGAATGCGCTGGAACGTTCAGTCAAAGCAGCAAGAAAGTCAACTGATCTTGTGAGAACACTATATATATCCGGTTTGACAGACTTTCAGAACGTCCAGGAAATGGAACGTTTTCAGTTTGAGCAGGAGGATCAATTCGCAGAAAGCGAAGGAAAAGTGATACAGAATCTTATCAGCATATACAGATCATTAGGAGGCGGGTGGGATCCTGGAACAGAGAAACATGAATAGTTTCGATAGCATGACAAATAACATTCATTCTTTAAAGGCAGAGGTGATATGCGCAATATAATTAACTATTATCTATTTTCCTATCCGAATCAAAATCTTTTAAGTTTTTCCATCAAATCCACTTTGCTTCCTCTCCTCCTGGCAAGTATTGTTATACTTGCAGGTTGCGGAGAAAATGATGCAGTTGTAACCATACAGAGTCCACGGCCTGTTACAGTAATTGAATTGCGTGAGATTGATCCTGTCAAACCGTTACAGCTGACGGGGTCAGTAATGTCCTGGAAGGAACAGGATATCTCCTTCGAAGTCAGTGGACGGCTGGAATGGATCGTGGAAATGGGAACCAACCTTGAAGGGCGCTGGGAAGAAGACAGCAAGGTACATATTCCGGGTGATGTCCTTGCCAGAATTGATGAACGGCATTATAAAATAAGATTAAAAGCGACCCTGGCAGATAATGAGCGTGCACAGGCCGAATATGTGAGGAAAAAACTGGCATGGGATAAGAAGGCAATTTCTGAGGTCGATTTTATTCGTGCCACTGCAGACCGCGATGCCAGCGAAGCACAGTTCGAGCAGGCAGAATATGATCTTGAAAGGTGTGTCCTCCACGCTCCTTTCTCAGGAGAAGTTTCCGAAGTTTATGTAGAAGCCGGCGGTTATGTACAGAGAGGTACACCGGTAGTACACCTCGTCATGATGGACCCTATCAAAGTAGACATTTCTGTTTCATCAAAGACAGCCGAAAGTCTGAAACTCCGTGATACTGTAAACCTTTACCTGCCGGGTAATCAAAAACCCATATACGGGAGTGTTTACGAAAAAGCCACTGTTGCTGACCCGGAGACAAGAACATTTCGAGTCTCTATTATCACCCGTAACCAACAATATTATGGTGATATTCAACAGGAAGATCCACTGCTTAAATACCCTCGCATTTCAGATTACATGCATCTGCAACGGGCAATTAAAGATGATGAGAAGAGTCCTTTCTTCGTGGAAGAGAACCGCGCCTTGCGGAAAGATGATAATGGTTATTTTGTATGGACTGCTCCGGATAAGAAACTCGGTGATGATATTGATCCGGAGAAGCCTCTCATTACACTCAGAAAATTTAGAGTTAAACCCGGTGAACGTCAAATGAACTTTCAGGGCCTATACCTCATGCGGGAACTTTCTGATGTCGGCAAACTCACTCCCGGAATTTTGATTGCCATGGATGTTCCTGATAACGTCAAGGATGGTGACCAGGTTCTGGTAGCAAGAAAGCAGTGGAGTCTGCTCCCGGGTCAGCTTATACAAGTCTTTTTGGGGGTAGAAATCCCAAAAACCGGACTCTACCTTACAATGAATTCTATCAAACCCATTGATGATAGAACAGGTGAGATATTTGTAGCTGTTGACGGTAAAGCGAAGAAGGTAAAAGTGAACATTTTAGATAACGTAGGTGAGTTATTTAGACTGGAAGCATTCAATCCTGATGATGCCAACCTGGTGACTGCAGGGTCACAGGTTATTACAAACCATATTCATTTCCTTCAGCACGATGAATCTGTCAGGATCATCAACATAGCGGAGATGAAACAATGAGCCTCTCTGCTTTTTCACTCAAGTTCAAGGCTATTGTCATTGCACTGGTAGCGCTGCTCATGCTATGGGGGATGTTGAGTTACTTTAACATGCCGCGCCGGGAAGATCCCGAGTATACAGTACGTACATGTCAGGTCCTGACAAACTGGCCGGGTACTTCCGCTGAAAGAATAGAAGAATTAATAACGGCTCCCATTGAGGAAGAGGTTAATACCCTTGATGGTATTCGCTGGGTACGTTCCGAGACATCCATGGGAAGATCTGCAGTATACGTAGAACTGGACAGACCTACCCCGGGTGACGCAGTAGCACAGATGTGGGACAAGGTACGTTCACGAGTCAATCGTGTACCAATGCCCGAACCTGGCATCAAGCCGGTAGTCATAGATGACTTCGGTGACACCAATATCATGATCATGGCCCTCTACCAGGTACCACTACTCGGAGAGGACGTAATCAAACCTGAAAACCGCTACACTTATCGCGAACTCGATATTTTTTCAGAAAGATTGAAAGACGAGCTAAAGCTCCTTACCGGTGTCGCCAAAGTGGTACGTACAGGAGTTCGTAACGAAGCGCTCTACATAGAAACTGACCTTGGCACCTGGACCCAATTGTCTCTCACCACTACTCAACTGGGTGAACTGATTTCTCGACGTAACGTAATTGCTCCGGGTGGCATAATTGACACCAATGTAGGAAGATTTACGGTTAAACCCAGTGGAGACATAGACGCAACGAGTGAGTTAAATTCCATTGTTGTGGGTACAATAGGCGAAGAATCTGCCCGTGCGCCGGTATACCTGAATGATTTAAACCTTAAAGTTATACGTTCTTATGAAGATCCACCACAAGTGATTTCACGTTATGGAGATCCTCGTACCTCAGAGACATGCGTCATTGTTGCCTTCACCATGAAAAAAGGTGCAAACATTGTTGATGTCTGCGCAGATGCAAAAAAGGTAGTACATAACTTAACGGCTGTACAAAAGGTCCTTCCTCCTGACATAGCTGTCTCCTCCGTTACAGACCAGTCGGAAACTGTCACACGCAAGATCAGTGATTTCATCGCAAATGTAGTCGGTGCTGTTGTTATTGTCGTATTAGTAGTCTACCTGATGGTGGGTTTACGGTCTGCTGCGGTGATGGGTGCAAACATACCACTCGTAATTATAGGATCACTTGCCATAATCACGGTCTTTGGCGTGCAGATGGAACAGATATCACTTGCTGCAATGATAATTGCGCTGGGTATGCTGGTGGATAACGCAGTGCAGATATGTGACCAGACCAGAAGGCTACAGGCGGAAGGAATGTCCAATTTCGATGCAGCATTAAAAGGTGCCAATCAACTCGCATTTCCCATACTCATTGCGACAGGTACCACTATCGCCGCCTTCTATCCCATGCTCATTGGTCTCCAGGGTTCAACATACGAATACATATACAGTCTCCCGGTCACTCTTACGGTTACCCTGGCCTTCAGCTATATTCTGGCAATGACATTCTGTGTCTTACTTGCCTACTGGTTTATCAGGCCTCCCAAAGATCCTCACCAGTCCATGTCACCTGTAATACAACTCGCTCAGTGGTTTAAGCGGAAGATGGGGAAAGGCCATAAAAAATCGGTAAATGAACCTCCTGTTGAAAAGAAGAAGAGCTGGTTTTTCGATTTATACCCGAACATTGCTCGTATCTGCATAAAGGCAAGATTCGTTGTTCTCGCCGTCTCATTCGGCCTGTTATTTATCGTAATGATGCTCCCGGTTGGATCGGAGTTCTTTCCACAGGATATGAGAGACCAGTTTGCCGTGGAGGTCTGGCTCCCGGAAGGCGCCAATATTCATCAGACGGATGATATTACGAAAAGTGTGGAAGATATAATCCGTAAGCTCAGCCCCTATACAGACGAAGAAGGTAATCCTGGCCAGCGTCTAAACTGCATGACATCAGTCGTTGGTAAGGGGTGCGATCGCTGGTACCTGGGCAGGAACCCGGAGTCAGCAAGGCCCAACTATGCCGAAATCATAGTAAAGACAACTAACGGCCTCGTTACTTCCAGATATGTTAAGGAGATCCGTCGTATGACCAGAGAGGGAGATTCGAAACTGAATATTGAACCAGTGACAGGCGCCCGTATTATACCCCGTGAACTGGTCATGGGGCCTTCAGTAGACGCACCCATAGGAATCAGGATTTTCGGGCCCAGACTGGGGGTGGGATTTGCCGATCTTACCGTTATGCGTGAACAGGCAGATAGTCTTGAGGTGCTCCTTCGCAAACAACCGGGGACGTGGGATAACTATGACACATGGGGCTCATCCGCTTACCAGCTGCACATTGATGTAGATGAGGATAAGGCAAATCTTGCAGGCATAACTAACCTTGGCCTTGCCCAGACACTAAATGCCTATTTCTCAGGGCATTATATCACTACCTTCAGAGAGGAAGACCATCTTGTCCCCGTTTACCTTCGCCTGCCGTCTGAACAGAGAGGGTCTCTTGAAGAAATTCGTTTTGCCTATGTGGAAGGTAAATACGGAAAAGTCCCACTCGACTCTGTCGCAGAGATTCAGCCACGTTGGAAACCCGCAAGGATTGACCGCCGTTTTCTACAGCGCGTAATCGAGGTACGGGCACGGGTTGAACCAGGCTATCGAGCGAATGACATAGTAACGGGCCTGTTAGAGAGCGAAGAGTTTAAACAATGGGAAGACAATCTTCCTCCCGGTTACTGGTGGGAAGCTGGCGGTGAGCTGTTTGAGTCTAAACAGGCCAAGGGTGAATTGAGCCTTTCACTGGGGATATCACTCCTGATGATAATCCTATTGCTGGTTATTCAGTACAATGGTTTTGCAAAACCCGTTATCATACTCACTACACTACCACTGGCACTCATTGGTTCATTCCTCGGTTTATATGTCACCGGTAATGCACTGGGATTTATGCCTCAGCTTGGCCTGCTGGCCCTTTTCGGGATTGTCGTAAACACTGCCATTATTTTTATCGAATTTGCCGATACACTCATCAAGGAAAAGATAGAAGAATGTGACGGTTCAGGCCCCATTATGGGACTCAGTATTCAGGAGTTTAGAGAGTGTCTTGTACAGGCAGGCCAGGTACGTTTGCTTCCTATTGCCATGACTACACTTACTACAATTGGTGGTCTTCTGCCCCTCGCTCTGGCCGGAGGTCCACTATGGGAGGGCATGGCATGGCTCATGATATTTGGCTTGATAGTGGCCACGGTATTAACTTTGATCGTCGTGCCTTCACTTTATGCAATCTTTGTCGAGAATTTTAAGATGAAACCAGTTCCAATGAAAGCTCTTAAGACCTAAAGACATAAAGATGCCGGAAAGCCACAATGAAAAAAGGTATCACTATGCGCAGGAGTCTTCTTTACAGTTTCCTGCTTCTCATTCTAATACAGTCAGCTTTATTCCTTGGCTCTACTATATTTATAGGCTCCAGGATTTCGAACCAACTATCTATCTCATTCTTTAACCATGCTGTCGTCCAGACAAACTCTTTTCTAAACTCAGTCGGTACGCCAGTACATAATGCATTGCTCCAAACAAAAAGATCTTTTGAAACAGGACTACTTGATGTAAACAATACAGAAAAGCTTAATCACTTCTTTACCCCTATAATGGACCAGATACCATATATCACCTCAATTAACACAGGCGATGCGGATGGAAATGGTTATCTTATTTTGAAGAGTGAAAACTGCTGGAAAAATAGACTTGTACGCCCTGGGAAGTGGGATTCAAAAAAGGTACAATGGCTTATATTCAATCGAAAACTGGAATTTCAGAAAAAACAGATGCAGGACAGTGATTATGATCCACGCAGAAGACCATGGTATGAGCTTGCAATTAATGCTAAAGATTTGACAGTTCCGGTCTGGACACAACCCTACTTGTTTTATACTACAAAAGAACCTGGTATTACAGTTGCAATCCAGGTTTTTCAACCGAATCAAAATTCCTTCATACTTGCATTTGACATGTTGCACAAAGACCTCACATCTTTTACTACCGGATTCAAACCCAGTCCGAATGGTAAAATATTTATCATGCTTGACAACGAAAAAGTAACTGCACTACCCTCTGGTGATAAATTTACTGCAGCAAACGCCATCGAGAAATATCTCTTTAAGGATGTCAGGGACCTTGAAATTGAGGAAATCAGCAGTGCTGTAGAATTATGGAAAAAATCGGGTAAACCTGATGGTGGTAACTTTAAAGTTTCCTCCGGTGGTAATACATGGTGGTGTGCTTTCTCAAAACTGACAAGATCAAAAAGGAATGACAATCCATCCTGGATCTGTACACTTATTCCCTCATCTGATATTCTTGGAAACGTTACTCTCCAATTTTTACTTATCCTGGCAATTTCAGCGATTGCAAGCATCATTGCAACAATCATGGCACTTATATTGTCAAGGAGATTTACAAAACCGATTCATGGGCTTGTTCAACAGGTACAATCCCTTCGTCAGCTTGACGTCAGGCAACAAAGTAAACCTGAAACTTCAATTCGAGAAATACACCACTTGACTGAAGCAAATGAACGTATGCGTATTGCACTTGATGCTTTCTCAAGATATATACCTATAGACATAGTCAGACAACTGTTAGATCGTGGTGATGCTGCTAAAATAGGAGGAAAAGCATCAGATGTTACTATACTATTTACCGACATACAAGGCTTTACTACGATATCTGAAAAGATGTCGCCTATGCAGTTGACATCTCATTTAGAAGAATATTTCAATTTGATGTTCAAAGAATTAAGCAAAGAGAATGCTACGGTAGATAAGTTTATTGGAGATGCAGTTATGGCATTCTGGGGTGCACCTCTCGATAATCCAAAACACGTTTTGTCTGCGGTAAGAGCGGCATGGAATTGTTTAAATAAACTTGATGATCTGAACAAAATGTGGAAAGTGTCGGGAAAGCCGGAATTTGTAACACGTTTCGGCATATCAACTGGTGAAGCGGTCGTAGGTAACGTTGGAGCAAGTTCAAGACTAAATTACACGGTACTTGGTGACAATGTAAACCTGGCAAGCAGAATGGAAGAATTGAACAAATATTATGGCACCAGGATCCTCGTTACTTCATCTGTTGTTTCACAAACAGATGATCTTTTCATGTTTCGTCACGTAGACCGTGGTGCTGTTAAAGGTAAGCTCCAGGTAGAAGAGATATTCGAATTGCTTGGCCCGATTGACCAGGTCCCGAAAGATATGAGGCTCTACAAGGAACTATATGAAGAGGCCTTCAGCCTCTATCTTAAAAGAGATTTTTCCAAAGCTATGAGCCATTTGAACATGCTTAAGCCTTCTTATCAAAAGGAGAAGTCGGTAATACACCTGAAAGAAGCTTGTATCTGGTTTATAAAAACTCCTCCGGATAATGATTGGAAGGGAGATCGTATATTCAATAGGTAGATGGTATTTAACGCTAATTGACGTTCCTTCGTTTTAAATGTATTTGTTGAAAACTTCAAGTTATCGCCGTCATATCTAACAAAAATTAGTGAAAATGCAACTTTTGTCTATCTTGTTTTTTCTCCAATAAGTGATATTATGACGAATAGCGAGTAAAGTTGTTAAAATGAGAAAAAAGCTTGTAAATATTAAGTTTTATGCGTTGTAAAGAGCGAGCGATTAGATTGGAAAAACGTTTTAACAGTCAGGTTTAATAAGTAACTTTAATTTAAATGATGGGGCTTATGTTAGAAAAAAACGTCGGATGAATCAAAAGGAGATAGAAAATGGTTAACATTAAGGCGTACTATTAAAGCTGAAATCAGAAAATGAGCATGTAAGTAGACAATGATGACCACTTTTATTTTGGGGTATGCGGAAAAGGAGAGTAAGCGAGTTTCATCTCGATGTTTACGGATCAAATAGTTCTCATAAAAGGGAAATTTATAAGAGTAGAGACTTTGGGTCAGTACTTGAGTATGGCTTAAAGGTGTGGTTAAAAGAGCAATAACGACTCAATCGGTTGATAAAGGGGGGGCTACCTCATACACAGAGGAGGAGGAAAAGATGTTGCTACTTGGGGCGGCAAACTTATTCGATTATGTTAAGAAGCTTATCCATTAGTTACATAACCTTGACCAGATGTAATGTGGCTTCGATTTGCAATAACGGATGTTGTCCCAAACAAACCCGGTATGGGTGCCATTACAATTGTTTTACCTGTAGGATTAGCTTTGAGTACCGTAAAAAAAGAAGTAACCGAAAAATATACCGGCGTTGGAGAGGTATCAATAGAAGTGGAGATACTTGCTTCTTTGACCAATGAACGAATTGGTGTCGCAATAGACAGGAGACCGGGTGGAAAAATAGAAGGTTTCACCAAGTGGGGAGCTGTAGAAACAGCTTTTGAATTTTGGGCAATGAGGTTGAGGACCTGGTTAGACGAGACACGCGGCAGGGAATAAAATGGTTAACTAAATATTTTGTAACCGGCATCTTTATAATTATAAGTTGATATTCCATCTCTAACATACACATAATGAAGAAGCGAGATATGGGGAGTAAACAGATAAAACATTACAACAAAGTATCTATCCACAGGATACTGGCCACAAGGCTTGCTATAGCAGGTATAATAATCTCTTTTATCCTTGGAGTAGCAGTACTACTCATAGAACGTAATAAGGTTGGTGAGGTAGTACTCGACCGTGCACTTCAGGCAACCGTTCATTTTAATGCAGAAGCTGGTTCTTTACTGGACGAACCCGGCTTGCCAGACCACGAGGGAATACAGCGCGTACTTGATAATGTTATTTCGCGAGGTGTGAAGCTACGCAACAGTCGTTATGGAAAGGTAGGACATTCTGTCTTTATTGATATCTTTGATCTTGATCAGAACAAAGTAGCAAAATTTCTTGATAGTAACCATGAAAATATTAAAACGGTTGAGACACATATGCATTCCTCTCAATCACCGCTTTCTTATAATAAGGATTGGTATGATCTAATCAGGATCAAAGGAAATCCTTATATTAAATTCGGCGTGCCTCTTACTAACAGCAATGGAGAAAAAGTTGCTAATATAGTAGGAGCGTTTGCTGTCTCCTCAGAAGTAGTAGCAGACTTTAGATGCAGAGCTTTAAAGACTACCTTAATCATCATCTCTATTGTTCTTGTAACAACCGGACTGTTATATCCAGTAATAATTAAATTAATGAATAGACTTACCAGGCTGAATTACAGACTTTTAGATTCACAATTGGAAACTCTCAAGGTCTTGGGAAGTGCAATCGCGACACGTGATTGCGATACTGATGCGCATAACTACCGTGTAGTAATTTACTCTGTGCGACTTGCAGAAGCTGCTGGACTCGATAAGAACAATATTCGAACCTTGATTAAGGGCGCTTTTTCATGATGTAGGAAAGATTGGCATAGCTGATAATATTCTTCTTAAACCCGGTAATCTTACAGACAGTGAATTCGATATCATGAAAAGCCACGTCACACAGGGTCTACAAATATTAGAGCAGTCAGAATGGTTGAAGGATGCTGGAGAAGTCGTTGGCAGTCCCCATGAAAAGCTGAATGGCGATGGCTATCTTAATGGACTTAGCGGAGGAAGTATTCCTTTTACAGCCAGAATATTTTCCATTGCAGATGTTTTTGATGCATTGTGTTCCAGACGCCCATATAAGGAACCTTTTACATTTGAAGAGACAATGAAGATAATCCGTGAGAACACTGGAAACCATTTTGATTCAGTGTTAATAGATATTTTTTGTACTATTGCCAGATCACTCTATGAAGATTATGCTGGCCGTGAAGATGATGTTATTAAAATAGAAGTTGATAGAATAATTCAAAAATATTTTCTAGGGAACAATAATATAATATTAGACTAACATTAAATAATACAACGCATACTTGATAATTTAATTTCGCGAGGTTTGAAGCTACGTAACTGTCGTTATACCAGGGTAGGTCATTCAGTAATTGTCAATATATTTGATCTTGACCGGAATAAAATTGCAAAATACCTGGACAATGACCATGAAAATATTAGAGCGGTCGAGACCATATGCATACATCTGAATCACCGATTCCTCTTAATCAGAATTGGTATAATATAATCAGGGTTAACGGAACTCCATATATTTTATACGGTGTTCCACTCACTAACAGCAGTGGAGAAAAAGTTTCTTATGTGGAAGGCGTTTTTGCGGTAAGTTATTTGAACCATTTTTTACTACGGAGCCAGAAGGTATGGGAACAGGACTTGGTCTGTCGGTAACAAGAAATATTATTGATCTACATAAGGCTGCTATTAATATTACGAATCGAAAAGCTGGCGGTAACAGATGTGTCTATAAATATCGTTCCTGTAACAATCTCAAAATAAGTGAAAAATAAATTGTAGGGCTCGTTTCCCAAACGAGTCTGATAATAAGGGTTGTTTGGGAAACAGCCCCTACAGTATAAACATGTATAATTCTAATTATGCAATAATTATGGATGAAATAATGATGACAAAAAAAGTTCGAGTTACAGCAGTGTTTGGACTCCTGACTTTATTGATAGTGTGGCTTCCTGCCTGTCAAACATACAATCCGACACCGTTGGAAGAAGTATCCTTCCTCCAACGCTCACAGACTAAGGCCGTTGGAGGATTAACGGTGACTGCGGCAGTTCTCTCACATGAGGAGAGCGAGCAGATATTCGGCAGGCCGCTGGCAGAGAAGGGGATCCAGCCGGTTTGGCTGGAGATTAAAAATGGTGAAGAATTACCGTATTTCCTCATCTCCCGGTCACTCGATCCAACATATTTTTCCGCGTCCGAAGTGGCATATATGCACAGGGTGGCAGGCAAAAAAACAAATAAGAGAATTGCTGATGATTACAGAAAACTGGCCATTGATATCCGCATACCTTCGGGGGAGACAATGTCAGGTTTTGTATTTGCGCGGTTTGATCTAGGAACAAAGGTTGTTCCTGTTGTCCTGTTCGGGCCGCAGCAGGTCAGGTCAGTTGTTTTCTACATTCCTGTTACCGGTTTTAAAGGCGAAGATAAAGATATTGATATTGACAATCTTTATAAGCAGGGTCAGATTGTCATGTTTGAAGAAGAGGAAACATTTCGAACAAAGCTTGCCGGTTTCCAATGCTGTTCACGTGACGAAAGTGATAGTAACGATAATGTACCTCTCAATGTTGTATTGATTGGAAATCGCAATGTGATACATGATACACTCTCCAGGGCTGGATGGAAGAAACCCGGAGCTTTCTCGTTTTCAACATCGCTTAAAACAGCAGAAGCTTTCTTTTCGGGTGAGTTTCCGCTAAGTATACCAGCCACACCGCAATATCTCTTCGGCCGTGAACAGGATATATCACTACATAAAGGACGTGACAGCTTACACAATCGTAACCGTCTGAACCTCTGGCTCTCCCCATGGATATTCAAAGGTCAGAACGTATGGATTGGTAATATCAGCCGTGATATTGGTATTAAACGAAAGCACAAATCATTGAACCTTGCAAACAAAATTGACCCGGATATTGACAATGCTTATTATTACCTTTTTATGGATGTTATGATGGTTCAGGGACTAGCTAAATTTGGGGTCGTCAAAGGCATGGGTAAATCCTCACCGGGAACCCCGGGAAAAACATTGTCTGGCAACCCGTACTGGACTGAAGGCAAACGTGCAGTACTACTCTTGTCAGATGATCGAATAGCCATGAACAAGGTTGATTTTTTTAATTGGGATTTTGCCAAAAGTGTAAAAGCGGCGATACAAAAACTGGAACAGAAATATACAGAGAAAGAATAATGTCAATGAAGTTTGTACAAATAGAAATTACAATACAAAGTTTGACGGCTGTTATTATGCTTGTTCTGATTTCTGCCTGCGGAACATATAATCCAATACCTATTAATGAAGTAAATTTTCATCAACGCTCACAGACTAAGAAAGTTGGCAAGTTGACGGTGACAGCATCGGTGCTATCACCCAAAGAGAGCAAACAGATATTCGGCAGACCGCTGGCAAAGAAAGGGATCCAGCCCGTATGGCTGGAGATTATAAATAACGAAGATACCCCGTTTGCCATTATCGTTATAGCTATTGACCCAAAATACTTTTCTTCCACAGAGGCGGCAGAAATTAATAGGGTGTCGGATAAAGACAAAAATAAGCAAATGGAAGAGGATTACAGAAAGTTGGCCCTTGACATACTCATAAATCCGGGGGAAACAGAGTCAGGTTTTGTATTTACAAACCTCGGTTTTGGCACCAAGGTAGTGCCAGTTGTCATGTTTGGCCCGAAGCAGGTCAGAACAGTTGTTTTCTACATACCTGTACCTGGCATTAAGGCCGACCATATGCGCGTTAATTTTGATGATCTATACCAACCGGAGGAATTCATTAAATTTGATAAAGAAGAGGATTTTCGCGCAAAACTCTTTGATTTCCAATGCTGTGCACGAAACGAGAAGGATACCAAAGACGGTGATCCTCTTAATATTGTACTGGTCGGAAGGCCGGATTTGATATACGGTGCTCTTGCTCGTGCCGGATGGGACGAAACAGAAGCAGTCACATTTTCTACCGGCTTAAAGATGGCAAAGGCATTCATTACGGGCAATATGTACTTGAACGCCCCGATCAGTCCCCAATATGTATTTGGCAGGGCTCAAGATATTGCTCTCCAGAAGGGGCGAGATTCTGTTAATGAGCGTAACCATATGCGTCTCTGGCTTACGCCATGGATCTTCTGTGGTATGTCTGTCTGGATTGGACAAATAAGCCGCGATATAGGTATTCGGATGACAACAGGCGTATGGAACCTTACGACTCATGCGGTTGACCCGGAAGTGGACGACGCTCGCGACTATCTGATAATGGACGTCATGGCTGTACAGGGCCTAACTAAGCTGGGTATGGTTGAAGGTGTTGGTGCTGCCACACCTGAAAAACCCCGTGAAATTATCCTCGGAGACCAGTACTGGACGGATGGGCTTCGTGCAGTGATGCTTTTTTCGGAGGAACCGGTGGCTATGGACGAGATTGAATTCTTCATTTGGGATTTTCGCTTAAAAGAGGCAAAAGAGATTATTGAAAAGCTGCAAGAGGAATCTGCTTCAAGGAATTTTGAATGAGGTATTCTTTTGTTTGATGTCCCTGTTTGTTTGACTTATAACTGCCGACAATAGCATGACACATTCTATCAGAACATATAGCTGATCAATTGAAACTGCTGGACGATGATGTGTTTATATGCTACTTAATCTGTTTTTCTCTACTCATTGATTGTGCAATGTGAATACCGACCAATCTTGCAATCAGTATGGCTATATAAAGCTGTCCTGTAACAGCCTCAAGAAATGAGAAGGTATTTGCCAGATCCGTTGTGGGAGTTATATCTCCGTAACCCAGTGTTGTGATAGTAACAAAACTGTAGTAAATATAAAGGCGTCTGCCTGCCTCGATTTGAGCTTGTCCTGTGGCAAAAGATCCCGGGTGAATACTCTCAACAACTGAATAAACGAACGCCCACATTATGGCAATGAGCAGATAAACAACAATTGACGCATAGATAACATTGATTGTAACTTCGCGTTCGTTGAATATGAAAGACAGGATAACTACTATCAGAAAAACCAGAAATGCTATTACAAAGCAATCTCCCACGAAAATCAGAAAAGGTATATCTACAAATCGGTTTAGCCAGATTGAGACGAGCATTGGCAAGGCAAGCGATGCAGCAATGATGGCAATATAGGTTTTCCTGCTTGCAGCGTAGGTTCCGAATATCAAGGTAGTCGTAAAAAATACATCCATCAGGACACGAATACCTATAAAGTCCTTAAAGATGGGTGAGATAACCAGCAGGCACAATATAGAGATGAGGAGAAAAAGGAATCTATCTTTGAAACAGGTTTGTCTTAGCGAATTATTAATATTGTCCCTCGCAAATATTCATAAGTGTTGATTTGGCTGACAATTATAATGGTACACCTTTAAATTACCAAGAACCATAAATACCTTTCTTGCTGATTTTTTAATGAGACGTTTCAAAAACTTTATGAGAGTATCAAAATTTATTTTATTCTCATATACCATCAACTCACTTTGCCTTGATTCGTAACGGTAGAGATCAAATCGACCCGTTTACACTTGGGGTGAAGACGAATTGCTTGGCTGCGTGTTTGCTGCTGTTCTTCTGTTGTTAGTTTTCTTGCATCGGTTTTTTTCATGCAGAAGTTGTAATATATTTGGATAGTATATTCACGTATTTAATTGCCGAGTTAATATGCCGGGATTTTCAGTTAATTAACAAATGACTCTAAGTTCTTTATCAGCTTTGCGGCGCTTTTTGTTCGAGGATCGATAAAATGCTAAAGAAATTATTTACACCACTTCTACGGTTTCTGTTTCACTTCAATTAAGTTACCGGAAAAGTCTTTGAGAAAGTAGACGGTCTTATCCTTATATTTCCCGATGATGACATTTGCATCAAACTGCTTTGCCTTTCCCGTAAGATTTGACAGACTATCTACCATTATAGCGAAATGGGTGAAATTGGGATTTTCAGGTTGAAAATCCGATACGAATACCTCGATCTTTATCCCCTCGCCTTCGACAACCAGGACCTTGATCTCTTTGTCAACAGAAAACAGCTGCTGTGAAAGTTCCGATGGCAGGAGAATCTCTCTTGTCTTTTTGAGACCAAGAAAATCCACATAAAACTTCAGCGCCTGCTCTTCGTTCTTATTAATGATACCAACGTGATTTAATTCCATGGAATATTTTAACTGGTAACAATCCAATATGCAAGTCTAAGATTCAAAGCAAAATGGTAGTAGCAGGTGGGTGGCATGGACAATCAATCTTTGGCTTGACCGTGTTTGTTAACTCTTCATAGAACCTGACACTTGTTTTCTGTATTGTCTGAAAGCGGTTTAAACATACGAATTGCATATGTATTTCGTTTAATCTCTTTTTTTAAGGATTCAAGTCGTTACAATCCGTATTCATTTTTCTGGCTCATTGATTAAGAGGATTTGGTCGGAATATGGAACGTTGCTTCAAATATTGCGGAAAATAACACCAGAGCAATTATTCCCAAAATGTGCCACCCATTGATTAGCAAATTTGTTACGGATGCTACTATTCCAATCATACCTATGATCTTTATTTTCCCTTTCATTATTCCTCCTTAGATACTTTTGCCTAAGAATAACCCAGAACTACAGGAATTGCAATATGAAAGATTATTGGCAAATTGCTTGCCCGAAAGACAGGTCAGGCGGGTACGAATTGGCACTAAAAGAGAAAAGATTTACCGCTCCCCGGACAAAAGGCGCCGAGGACAAGGAGGCGCGAAAGACGCAAAGAGAAGATGTAAGAGAAATTTAGTTAAAGAGGTCTGAGTGTGTTCCGGTCCTTTCAAATATTATCTCTTCTTCTGTAGTTTTATAAATTAAGAGCCAGTCTGCTTCGACATGACACTCTCGTCTACCTTTATAGTAACCGACGAGTTTGTGGTCTCTATACCTGGCATCAAGAGGAATTCCATTTACAAGATCATGCATTATGTTCTTGATCTTATTTGATGACTTTCCACGGTTCTGCATCTTTTTCAGGTCTTTTGCAAATTGCCTTGTGTATACTGGAGTTAACATCAGATTCCCAATTTCTTGAACATATCATTGGCATCCTCACAGCGTACAAGATTCTTGCCGGTATCAGTATCTTTTAAGACCTTTCCTGTTACTTTATTGGGAACAACTGCATCAAAAGGTAAACCGTTTCTCAATTTGACCTGTTTGTAAAAAAGGTTAATTGCCTCAGTCGTGGATAATCCTAATTTTTCAAAAAGAGTCTCAACCTCTTTCTTCAATGACGGATTAATTCGTGCTCTTACTGTTGCAGTTTTAGTCTTGCTCATTTTTCTACACTCCTTTATTATAACTAAAGTTTATCCAGCATAGCCCAATTGAGCTACAAATGCAATATAATAGATTAGACACAAACTCCATGAATTGACACTGAAGGGAAAAGTAAAATAAAAACTCACCGCTCGCCGGACAAAAGGAGCCAAGAGCTCAAATGAAAGAATAAGGAGAACTTTAGCCACAGATTTTTATTTACAGGCTCAAGAGAGAGAAGAAAGATATTAGTATTTTAGCCGCCTCCAGAATGTATGTCGGGCTGGCAAATGGTTGTTCGGGCAAGTACGAAATACTATTTAAGGATTATTGAATTCAAGAATTGGAAAGCTAAACCCTGAACCGTAACAGTCCAGGGCAGGCAGGATACTAAAAATTTCTTATATTCCAATCTACTTCTACATAACATGATTACCTTATTGGAACAGGAGAATCGACAATCGACTCTTATCTCTATTTAATCAGTCACCATTCATGTGGTGTCGTTCATGGACAGGCCTAACGAATACGTTTGCAATAAGAGCGATTGCCAATAAACCGGCCATAACGTACATTGTTGTGTTGTATAGTGTTGGAGAAGGGTCAGTAACTCCGCTTGGAACGATTGCCATGAGATTGGAAATTGTTACTGTTTTCTGTTCGACGAGCTGTGAAAGCTGGCTTATTCCGGCGCCATATGTCCGTTCAAAAACTGCAGGGTCAGCTTTTGCAGCAAGTCCTTCAATAGCGTTTATCCGCGAAGCCTCCCGGAGTTGTGTAATTGCCAGTGGACCCAGAACTCCCGCAGTGCTCCATGCGGTAAGCAGTCGGCCATGAATACCCCCTACATAGCGGGCCCCAAATATATCGGCAAGGTAAGCGGGAATCGTCGCAAAGCCCCCTCCATACATGGTAAAAATTATCATGGTAGCGCCGTAGAAAATAGTCAGCCATATTGCAGCAGGAGAAGCCTGGACTTTGATAGCCGTATAGGGTATAGACAAATAGAGAAAAATACCAAGAGCAAAAAATATGTAATAGGTTACTTTACGGCCAATGTAATCGGAAATACTGGCCCAGAAAAAGCGACCTAACATATTGAAGACACTGATCATGAGGACATATGTACCCGCATATGCCGCATCAACAATGAATGGCAGAGTAGAACCAAATATTTCTGACATCATGGTTTTTGCCACGCCGATAACTCCAATACCGGCAGTAACATTAAAACAGAGGACGACCCAGAGCAGATAAAACTGAGGGGTCTTCAGCGCCTGGTCTATGTGAACATCGTTCTGAGAAATCATTTTGCTCTCTGCTTTTTCGGCAGTATGTGGGACCCAACCCTGAGGCAACCAGCCCTCGTGGGGAATTCTATAGGAAAAAGCAGCTATTGTCATGATGACAAAATAGATAATTCCCAGCGTAAAGAACGTTTCAGTCGCGCCGGTAGACCCGGAATTAACTACGTAAACACCCGGTTCCCCGGGTACAATCATCCTTGAAACGTCGTTGGCTCCAACGACAACTACTTCAGTAAGCTGTCCTGCAATTTCAGCAAACCGCCTGCCGCCTTCCGTAACCAGTTCAACGGCATCTATCGCACCTAAATATTCCGGTGCTTTATAAAAACATGCCAGCAGGTTATCAATGCTGAGCTTTGCTATTATAGCACCACCACCAAAACCCATAATGGCCATTCCGGCGGCCATACCCCTTCTATCAGGAAACCACCGTATGAGAGTAGAGACCGGAGAGACATATCCAAGTCCCAGTCCGCAACCGCCTATAACACCATATCCGAAGTAAATTAACCACAACTGATGGGTCATTATGCCCGCACCACCAATCATGAAGCCCCCACCCCAACAGCAGGCCGCGACAAAACCAACCATTCTGGGGCCAACGGTTTCGAGCCACTTTCCCGCAAAAGCTGCAGCTAGTCCTAAAAAGACAATTGCAACGGAAAAAATCCAGACTACCTGACCAAGAGACCAGTCGTCAGCAGAACTTGCCGCCCCACCGATTACTTTAATCAGTGCGGGGTTAAACATGCTCCACGCATAAACAGAACCGATACACAAATGTATTGCAATAGATGCCGGTGGTACAAGCCAGCGATTAAAACCCGGTTTTGCTATGATATTTTTCTTGCTTAGTCCAAAGAATGACATTGTATTTTGCTCTCTCCTGATTGTTATAGTGTTATAGATGTTTGAAAATCGAAAAGTATTCGAATCATGTTATAGATAATTTTTAATCTTTCTTTGCCATATATCTGCAGGAAATAATGTTTCAAATGGGCTCATTAAAACAGAATATCTTAATATTACAACTTTTTTTTGAGTTTATAATGAGATTTAAAGCTTACTTAAATAAAAATTACTGGTATAAAGGGAAAAACAGCAATAGTGATTACTGATAATTTCCCTTTGATTCATAAGTTCTTGAGGGTTAAAATATTTCAGCTTGATGAAAAATCAGATTACAACGAACACATATCTATCTATGAGAAAATTTCATGTTCTTTCAAGGTACCACGAAACTCGCCTGAGTGAATAAACTAAAGGCACAACAAAAATATAAAGTATCGAAAGTCAGAATCAGTTTCCCTGTCTGCTTCCTGAGAGGAACCAGATAGGGAAACTATTTTCAGGTTAAAGGAAAAGGGAATGAATCACAATAATGATATTTCCGTGGCAATGACCATCCAACTCGAAGAGATATTTAATCAATTACCCCAAATGCCTGATTTTGTTAAAGGTGTCAGGAGGGCTCCCAAAAGGGAGTTTACTTTATCCCGGAAAGAGACGGGACTCGCCTTAAAAAATGCGCTTCGCTATACCCCCGAAAAATGGCACGCAGGACTGGCACCTGAATTTCTAGAGGAGCTACTTTCTACAGGAAGGATTTATGGATACCGTTTCAGACCGAAAGGAAAGATAGCCTCTAAACCGGTTGATCAATACAACGGTAACTGCATAGAGGGGAAAGGGTTTCAGGTAATGATCGATAATAATCTTGATTTTGATATCGCACTTTATCCTTACGAACTGGTTACCTACGGTGAGACGGGACAGGTGTGTCAAAACTGGATGCAGTACAGGCTTATCAAGAAATATCTGGAAGAGTTGACGCGAAATCAGACGCTGGTCATCGAATCAGGCCATCCGGTCGGTCTATTTGAATCCGCACCTGAGTCACCACGGGTGATAATTACCAACGCCCTCATGGTGGGCTGCTTTGATGATCAGGAGAGCTGGCACAGAGCATCAGCACTTGGTGTTGCAAATTACGGCCAGATGACAGCTGGTGGATGGATGTATATCGGGCCGCAGGGTATTGTTCATGGCACATACAGTACTATCCTGAATGCCGGAAGATTGAAACTCGAAATTGCAGAAGATAAAGATTTACGAGGACGTCTGTTTGTATCTTCCGGCCTTGGCGGAATGAGCGGTGCGCAGGGCAAAGCGGTAGAGATTGCCAATGGTGTCGGCATCATTGCTGAGGTTGATTATTCAAGAATCCAGACAAGGCACGAACAGGGCTGGATTGGCAGGATTGCTCATGATCCGGCGGAAGCATTCAATCTGGCGAAAGAGTATCAACAGAAAAAAGAGACCCTGTCAATTGCATTTTACGGAAACATTGTAGACCTGCTGGAGTATGCCGTAAATAACAGTATTGCCATTGACCTGTTATCCGACCAGACCTCATGTCACGCAGCTTACGAAGGTGGGTATTGCCCTCAAGGTTTGTTCTTCGAAGAGCGCACAGAACTACTAAAGACGGATCACACAAAATTCAAGGAATATGTAGATCGGTCGTTAAAGCGTCACTTTCAATTGATAAAGACTATGGTAGATAGAGGGGTATTCTTTTTTGATTATGGAAACAGCTTCTTAAAGGCGGTATTTGATGCTGGCGTTAAAGAAATCTGCAAAAACGGTAAAGATACAACCGAGGGATTTGTCTTTCCCTCTTATGTCGAAGATATCATGGGGCCGGTTTTATTTGATTATGGATATGGCCCGTTTCGATGGGTTTGCCTCAGTGGAAAGAAAGATGAACTCATCAAGACCGATAAAGCGGCCATGGAATGCATAGACCCAAACGCAAGATTCCAGGATAAAGATAACTATATCTGGATCAGAGATGCAGAAAAACATAACCTTGTTGTAGGTACACAGGCAAGAATATTATATCAGGATTCCGCGGGTAGAATGAATATTGCACTCAAATTCAATGAAATGGTCCGTAATGGAGAGGTTGGACCGGTGATGATTGGCAGAGACCATCACGATACTGGAGGTACCGACTCGCCATTCAGAGAAACGGCAAATATAAAGGACGGCAGTAATATTATGGCAGATATGGCTACACAGTGTTTTGCAGGAAACGTTGCAAGGGGTATGAGCCTGGTCACACTTCACAACGGCGGTGGCGTCGGTATTGGAAAGGCGATAAACGGTGGTTTTGGGCTCGTACTGGACGGAAGCAAGAGAGTAGACAACATCATCCGACTGGCAATACCCTGGGACGTCATGGGCGGTGTTGCAAGGAGAAGCTGGGCAAGAAATGAGAATTCGATTGAAACCTGTATCAAGTATAATATTGAACGTATAGGGAGAGATCACATTACGCTCCCTTTTATTGCAGATGATAAACTCGTGGATAAACTTGTTTCAAACGCATTTGAGAAAAACATATGAAAGGTAATGTAATAATCAAAAACGCCTCCCAGCTTGTAACCTGCAGTGGGTTTCAGGCTAAACAGGGGGGAGATATGTCCGAGTTACATATAATTAATGATGGAGCAGTGGTTATCGAAAAAGGGGTAATAACGGCTGTCGGCAAGTCCGGGGAGGTTTTGGAAAAGTTTACTGAAACAGAGTTCGATACTATTGATGCAACGGGTAAGGCTGTTTTACCCGGATTTATTGATTCCCATACCCACTTTGTCTTTGGTGGTTATAGAGCTGAGGAGTTTTCCTGGCGACTGGGTGGAGAAGATTATATGGAGATAATGAAACGAGGCGGTGGTATTGTTGCAACAGTAAATGCTACTCGGGAAGCATCCAGGGAAGAGTTGATAGTGTCGGGGAGAAAACGTCTTGATTCAATGTTGTCATTTGGTGTTACTACTATTGAAGGAAAAAGCGGCTATGGGCTGGATGAAAAGACAGAGATAAAGCAGCTGGAAGCCATGGTTGAATTAGACAAACATCATCCTGTGGATATTGTCAGGACTTTTCTTGGGGCACATGCGGTCCCTGAAAATTTTAAAAACAGAGAAGAGAAATTTATTGACTACATGGTAGACAATGTAATGCCACAAGTCGTCGATAGAAACCTTGCTGAATTTTGTGATGTTTTTTGCGAGAAAGAGGTATTCTCGGTAGAACAGTCAAGGCGGTTACTAACTAAAGCAAAAGAGTTTGGGTTTAAGTTGAAAATACATGCAGATGAAATCTTTCAACTTGGCGGCACTGAACTGGCAGCTGAACTTGGCGCGATTTCAGCCGACCATCTGCTCCATGCTTCTGACAAGGGCATTGCTGAATTGGCAGATGAAGGTGTTGTAGCTACACTTCTACCGGGAACAGCATTCAGTCTGAAGGAGTCATATGCTAAAGGAAGAAATATTGTTGATCAGGGTTGTGCGGTAGCGCTGGCAACAGATTTTAATCCTGGGAGTTGTCACACTGAATCGATACCACTGATTTTTGTTCTGGCCACTCTTTATACTGGCTTAACAATAGAAGAAGCGGTTACCTCATTAACGATAAATGGGGCTGCGGCAATTGACAGAGCAGATAAGGTAGGAAGTGTTGATGTGGGAAAATTCGGGGATCTAATAATCCTGGAATTTCCGTCATATAAATTTATCCCTTATCATATCGGTGTCAGTTGTGTGGAAAAAGTTATTAAAAACGGTATAATTGTATTTGATAAAGCAAATAAATCATGTTATCAGAACTGACCATAAAAGAGTTTCTGAAAAAGGTAGCATCGGATTCTCCAGCTCCCGGTGGGGGAAGCGTGGCAGCTTTAAGCGCCGCGCTTGCGGCAAGTCTGACTGAAATGGTAGCAAACTTGACTATTGGTAAAAAAAGTTATGATGATGTTGGTGATGAGATGAAAGCCGTTGCGCAAGGTGCTTTACGTTTGAAAAATGACCTTATCCTGACTATTGATAGCGATTCTAATGCTTATGATGATGTGATGGCTGCAATAAAGCTGCCAGGTAATAGCGAAGAGGAAAAGTACCTTAAAGAACAGAAGATTCAACGTGGGTTGAAACATGCAGTCACAGTGCCATTAGACGTAGCTGAATATGCTATCCAGGTAATGGAACTGGCCGGAAAGGCCGTGAAAAAGGGAAATAAAAATACCGTTACAGACGGTGCCGTTGCAGTTATGATGGCAAGAACGGCAGTTCTGTCCGCCATATACAATATTAAAATCAACTTGAAAGCGATAAAAAACAAAGCGTTTATCGACAAAACTTCAAAACGGGTTAAAGAACTTGAAACAGAAGCCTTAAACAGAGAACATGAGTTATTGTTGAATATAGATTTATAATTTACCATACATATCTTTAAAAGTAATTCTTCCATGTAGTCTACTGTTTAGTGGTTTTTGACTTTTTATTTCCAATGCGAATACCTAAAATTCTTCATTCACTTATCTTTTCCATGTTTATCGGGAGTATTCCCATTTTTTTGTAAATTTATTTAACGAGTCGGAGACTTTTCCTAGATTTTTTGTTTTTAATTCTTTCTTGGTCGTCTTTTTTGTATTTTTCGATAATTTTATCGTACGTACCGTTATATTTCGCACATCTGATCTTGAGCATGTTATTAGCATTTTGGGCATACCACCAAGCTCCTGATCGTTTAAGCCTTGTATGGCTAATGAATTTATTAGCGCTTTCAATCGCACCGCTACCAATGTGATACCCTCCTCGCTTGGTGGTATCGTAATGCATCTTTTCGCAATGATTTGTAAGGTAGGTATAAAACTTATCAATTTTATCCTGAACCTCTTGAGTTTGCGCTTTCATCTTTCCAAGACCGCCAAGCACATCTTCGTGGTCGCCAAAATGTATTCTTGTCAAAGTCGCCTCGCACCACTGGCGAGACTCTCTTGTCTCTTTTCCATAATGTGCGTTACCCACACCATGTACATACTCTGAGCAATGGTAGTAGTCGAGGATTTCTTTTGCTGAGGGAAATATCTCTTTGCAACGGTTCCAAATCCAGTGAGCTCCGTCTCCTATGATTCCCAAGCGTATCTCCGCTTCGGGGATAAGACCTGCCTCCTTGATCTTCACTAGATCTTGAGCTAATTCGTGATCTTCGCAGACCTGATGCCAGCTGATTAAATGATTAATGCTTGTACCATCGATGAGATAAAGCCTAAAACCTTTAATCTCTTTCCATTCTCCTTTTCCTCTTTTCTCTTTGCGGCGGTGAGGGCTGGGCTCTGGACGCATCGGGCCGTGGGCTCCATCCAGGGCGAGCATCATAATGGGACGACGAAACTTATTCTTTGAGATGTTTTCTATCTTTTTGTGAATCTCTTCTTTAGACGGACAGATATCTAAAATCCCCACTTCCTGACCTATGGTATTCGTGGCCTCATGCATATGATGTTCGCTTAGCTTTACACCAGTTATCCTCTCGTAGGTCTCGCTGGCCGTCTCATAAGCGGTTTCGCTAGACAACCAGGCTTCAACATCCTGTATATCATACTGTTTCGAGGATCGAGACAACCCAAGGGCTTCATCTAATGGATAATTTCCAAAACTGCACGCTCTGCAATAAAAATAAGGTCTCTCCAATTCAAATTGACCCGCAAGGGTCTGGATTGTCCTGGATAATTTGTCGTGCCTTTGCATGCTTTTGCCGCAATCGGGGCAGTCACAATTTTGCTGATTCAATAAATGACCGAACTTCCTCTTTATCAATCCAAGGATCATCTGACCCAATATTTCGGATCTTTCCTGAAAAACAGCTTTTGAGATTTCTCCTAAATCTTCCATTGGGTACTCTCGCTCAATCTTGTCAAGTCGCTTGTCCAAAAAGTCATAAAATAAAGTTCTCCAGTTCTCTGATGACTCTGCTTTTCTCGCCGCAAAACCCAAAAATATCTCCTCTTAAAATATTTCTATTGTTCCCTGACTATATCCATCGCAGAGAGTAACGCCTGGCGCTCTAATATTGGCATTGATTGAAGTCTCGCCGTCCACCTTTGTGTTTTTCTCTTTATCCGTTCTCGTTCACGAAAGTTATTGCCAAGATAACGATATTCATGTAGTTCCACCGGAATATTATAGTTCATCCATAGCCACTCTGTCGCCACACCATGGTGACAGGCCGCCTGATAACTATGTGTATGCCATCCCTTCAAAGACTCTCTGTATAAAAGCGACTCATAACCGGATATCATCACCATGCAGGGAAGTGATTTCAATAATTCCAAAAGTACCGTGTGGTCTTTATGGCTATATTCATATTTATAGAGCCGACCACTCTTCCTTCTTGTCTCGCGAAGGTACGGTGGGTCGCAATATATCAGCTCGTTGCCAGTGAAAGGATAATCATTCAGATAATTAATTGCGTCATCATGGACCAATTCAAAACCTGGTGGTTTAACATTCGTCCACATTTCAACAACATCCTGGTCTAATTCTATCCCAATATTACTTCTGGCAGGACGTTTGTTCCGCATAACTGCGCCACCGCCCAAATGTGTCTCTATGTAGACATCATGGGGTGGCATAAGATTGATTAACTTTTGGAATACTCCCATGTTTATCCGTGTCCAGTCGTTTGTTTAGCTTTTTGTACCAATTTGTACCCGCCTGACCGGTCTTTCGGGCAAGAAATTTATGTCTAATAATCAACTCAATCGCCATTTATCAATACGGCAGACGTTCGCGAAATCGCAGATCCCTTCACCGCAAAAATCTATATTTGCCGGAGCAAGTTCAATCCTTCCGTTTCGGATCTCTCTTGCGAATTTCAGGATATGTTTTTCAGCATTTTTCAACATCTTGTTAAACTCTTTATTATCAACCGAAAGTGATTTTTTCACTGGTTTTATATTGAGGTTGAGATTATCAATTAGTTCCTGATTGTATATTCCGGTCTTTTTAGATGATTTCAATGCGTAAATTTCTGCGGCAACGGGTACAATTTTAAACACGTCTCTCAATGCAAGCAGGTAGATTGGCAGTTGTAAATCCAGTCCTTCTTCCAAATCTGTTTTTTTGAATTCTGTCTGTCCATATTTATAGTCAATAATTAAACCTATTTTTTTCCCGTCAACCTCTGAGATATCAACCCTGTCAATCTTACCCGAGAGTTCGATACTCTCTTTCTTGCCATCACTGATTTTCAATGTTGCCAATTCATCATTCCCGAACTCCTTTTCCAAAAGGGAAGGTTTGAATGTTGGCTCATTTAACAATTTTTCCAAAGATTCAAATGCCAGTAGAGTCTTTATCATCTCATATTTGATCTTCAATTCCTCAAATCCAATAATAATTCTCCTTGTTTTTTGATAAAAAATGTTATCAAATATTTCTGTGACATCTCTAATTTCATTAAAATATTTCTCAAGGACCTTGTGCATGATACTGCCCTGCATCAATAAATCCAGTGTTTTCGGGATAGACTGCCTGAGTTTCAGCGTCGTTCTTCCAAAATATTTGTAAGGGCATTGGGCATAGTCTTTCAGCTTTGTAGGAGAAAACCTTGTACACTCCCTACTAATCTTTTCTATTACCATTTTGTCAGATAATTTCAGCATCAGATTATTGTAGGAATCGGCCAATACGATTAACGAGCGGAGTTCTTCCCTTAATAAGTCTTTATCTTCTGTATTGTTGTAGAGCCACAATGCGATATCTTTTTCGTATTGCTCTCTATTAGATGTACAGGGGGTATTAAGGTGATAATAGACATAACTCTTTGCATCAGTGGATCCAGCGATCTCTTCAGGCTCGGGAATTATACTTGAAATTTTTCTGTATGTCGTAAACTCTTCAAGCTCCTTTTTAGAAAACAACTTTTGCATATCAGAAAGGAAAAATGAGGGTAGCGTCAAACTGCCGTTACTGTTCGTAGATGGGTAGGAGAGATAAAGCCTCTCCTTTGCACGCGTAATGGCTATATAGAACAGATACCTCTCTTCGTCTATCTGCTCACTGGCCTCCCTCAGGACTATCTTTCCAGTAGCGTTCAACCTGCTTCTGTAATAATCCTTCAGAAAAATGTCCTCACGAATTTGGCGTGGAAACTCCTTTTCCAATAAACCTCCTAAAAAGACTACAGGCATTTCCCACTGTCTGGCTTCCAGTACGTTGATAACATTAACTACCTCTTTTCTTCTGTCTATTTTCTTATATGATGTCAAGTCTACCTGTGATTCAAGTATGTGAATGAATTCTTCGAATGAAATGGTTTTCGTACCACCGGCAAGTTCTTCTATGGTTGCACTGTTAATGATAGTGAGAAATTCTCTTAATGCCCCAGCATCAGATTTCATCAGATCTGTGATTTCTCTGTTAAAATTATTTTCTGCGGTGTCAGTCCGATACCTGTCATCAGGTTTGCCAGATGATCCAAAAGCCGGTATGTAAAACAGGGCCACAATGTCAGTAAAGCAGTCGCAAAAATGACGGAACGTGTTCCTTTTTTCTAATTTGCTAAAAATCTTCTTTAACTTTTTCAGGAAATCAGTAACAGATTCTAATTCTGGAAGAGAGGCAAGTCTCAACCACTTATTATAATCGTCTGTTTTGCCTTTTTTCAGGTATTCCTGTTCTAATGTATAGATAATGTTTCTGTCTATACCTATATTAGATTTCAATGTCTTCCAGACAGCTTTGTCCTGCCACTTTTGAGTATATATTCTTGCGGTATTAATTATGGAATTAATCAAGGGATTCTCTTTTAAAAGTTTTTTGCTGTAGATTCTTACCGGAATGCTGAATCTTGTAAATGTGTCTTCAACTATACCCTGATACTTTTCTATGTTTCTGAATATTATTACAATTTGACTGAGAGTGTATCCTTCCTCATAAGTCAGTTTTTTAATTCTACGGACGATTTGTTCCACCTCATCCTGCACATTAGCAGCAACGGTGATCTGTAATGACTCTTTCGGAATAATATATTCATGGGATGATTGGTTGTCATAAGGGGAAAATATGTTGGTTTCAATATATCTTAACATCTTAGAGGGAGTTCTTCTGTTTTCATTAAGCTTCACTACCTTAAGCTCCAACCTTGAAAGCCTGGAGAAGGTTTTGTTAGAAATCCGGAAAGCAGGTAGTACCGGATCAGAGATTTGATGAGGCAGTGTGATATAAACATTTTGTATAAGAGAAGACAATTTGTTTAGAAATTTCAGTTCCAGTTGTGTGTAATCGTGAAAACCATCTACTAATAACATTTCAACTTCTGGAAAAGTGGTTTTGTCAAGAGTTGATAACGCTTGTGTTAAGAGATCTTCTTTGTCAATTACACTGTCTTTGATCAGAGCCTGTTGATAGCTACTATAAAGAGAGAGTAGTTCGTTGCACTTCAGGTTGAAGGGTGAAAGTGCCTTGCTGACTTGAACTGTTTTGAGTAAGTCCTTAAAGGCAGTTGGATCAAGTGAATTTTCCTTGATCTCTCTTACAAAACTCAAAAAGGCATTTTTAAAACCCGCATAATTTGAAACCTCAGAGAAATAACCGGCATTGGCATCTTTAAGAACGTTTGAAAGGACTAGGTCCTTTTCTCTTTCACTGAGAGGTTTCCGCAAAAGTAAATTATCTATATGATCAACTATTTTAGTTGCAAGGCCGGAGAAGGTGACAAGCCCCGTATCCAGATAACCTTCGTAAGAGGAACTCCTTAAGATATGGTCTCTGATATGTTCAACCTGGCTGTGAGTTGGCAGGATAAATAGAACGTTATCCTCCTTGTGTCCCTCAACATAATGAAGAAATCTCTGAAGAACAAGATGTGTTTTGCCACTACCGGCCTTTCCTAAGACTAAAAACCTTTCTTGCATGTCGAATATTTTACAACACTGATTCAATTGGTTTCAAAAGAGACTTTGTAGCATAGTACACAGAATAATAGATTTTACCGGTAGTATCAAAATGGAGCCTGTTCCCAGGTATTAATTATATTTCTCTATCTTTTTATTCATAAATAATTCAAAATACAATCCTGAAGCATTTTTAGTTGAGAGGCAACCGTATTATACAATTAATAGTGTAATCTTCTCTATACTTTTATTACTCTGGATTCCTGATAATAATTTCTTCCGTAAAACGTCGGAAACATAAAGAAACAATTACGAAAAATGAGTTAAAACTTCACTGAAGATTAACATTACATAAAGTTTTCAACGTTTTTGTAATGGGTTCTCCACTTTTTTTCTAAAGTGGACAATTCAGGGCTTAATTTTTGAAAAGCACTTGAATTTTGTCAATAATTTTACTAACCTAACAAATTCTCTAAAAGACAATTGCCCTTTATCTCATCTCTTAAATAAACTGACGAGAGATACTTATGGATGATTATTTGACAATTTTATTTTTTGTAGCCAGCTTTGGAATGGTCGCGCTGGCATCAAAACAAATAGCAGAATATTTTTCTAAAATAAAGCTACCACTTATAAGTGGCTTTATTTTTACCGGTGTTATTGCAGGCCCTTATGTATTAAAGCTTATCAATGTTGAAGTCATTACACAGGTCCATTTTGTTGATGAATTATCACTTGGTTTTATCGCATTTGCTGCAGGTTCAGAACTGTTTTTAAAAGAGTACAAAGACCACTTTCGCAGTATCAGGATCATTACAACATCTCTTGCTCTTGGCGCGTTTATTATTTGCAGTACAGCCGTCTATTTAATAGCAGACTATATTCCATTTATGAGCGACATGCCTAATCCATCCAGGCTGGCAATTGCTCTTTTAGCAGGGGCAATATTAGTAGCAAGATCCCCGGCTTCGGCAATCGCTATTATAAAAGAGATGCGGGCCAAGGGTCGCTTTACCAGGACAGTCATTGGGGTTACTGTTGTTATAGACGTTCTGGTAATTATGATCTTTGCAATAACTTCAACTATTGCTGATGCTATCTTTACACAATTGAATTTTGACTATAGTTTTGTTTTGCTCCTATTGGGTGAATTTGCGATATCTATAGTGCTGGGAGTTGTAATTGGAAAGATTTTACAGGGAGTACTGTCTTTAAGAGTTCCCGATAAAATAAAGACTGCTTTTGTTTTATTAACCGGATATTTGGTCTTTCTATTTTCCGAGTATTTAAGAGAAATATCTGACCAATACCTCTCTTTTGAAGTACTCCTGGAACCTCTGCTATTATGTATGATTGGAAGTTTTTTTGTCGTAAATTTTACGAATCGACGAAATGAATTGAGCAAAGTTCTCCAGCAAGCGGGTCCTACGGTTTACATAATTTTTTTCACCCTTGCGGGGGCGAGTATGGAGTTAGATGTTCTCGCTGGCGTCTGGCATATTGCACTTGCTCTTTTCTTCGTTAGAATATTTTCACTATTTGTTGGTACCTTTACCGGTGGTGTAATTGCGGGAGAGCGGATGCGGCACAATCGACTTGCGTGGATGGGGTATATAACACAGGCGGGTGTCGGACTGGGATTAGCAAAAGAGGTGGCCGTAGAGTTTCCTGACTGGGGAAGAGAGTTCTCCTCAATAATAATGGCAATTATTATACTAAATCAATTGGTTGGACCTCTACTTTTTAAGTGGGTCCTGGTTCTGGTTAAAGAGTCTCACTTGCGCGATAAATTTGGAAGTGAGTCAAAACGAAGTGCGATAATTTTTGGTCAGGATGCTCGTGCAATTACACTCGACATACAGCTACGATCTCACTTCTGGAATGTAAAAGTTATCTCTACAGAATTGAGGGACAGTGTAAGAGCTGCAAGTCATGGTACAGAATTGATACCGGTTGATGACTTCTCTTTAAAAACATTGAAAGAGGTTGGATGCAACAGTGCGGGAACGATAGTCACGATACTTCCTGATGATGACAGCTATAATATCTGTGAATTAGCATATGAGAATTTTCCAAAAACGAAATTAGTAGTGGACCTGGATGAAAGAGATATCTCAAGACGTTTTGAAGAACTTGGTGCTTTGACTGTAATTGAATCAACAGCAATTGTAAGCCTCCTTGATCATTTTGTAAGATCACCTGCGGGTTCATCACTTCTCTTAGGGATGACTTCTAATAAGGATATTATCGATATTGAGGTAACGAATCCAGACTTATATGGAACTCTTCTCAGTGACTTGAAACTGCCACTCGATATTCTTATTCTTTCCATCCAACGGGCAGGAGAAACTGTGTTTGTACACGGAAATATCAGGTTTGAAAAGGGTGACAAAATTACTGTTGTCGGGACGAATGAAGGCTTAAAGGAAGTATCTTTAAAGTTTTCATCATGATACATCGGGTAATTGATGGAAGTCCGGTTGTTAGAAAACAGACAACAGCAAATATTGTGCGGTACATAATTATCAAAACGTGTCATGCTCCTCTCTTACTGCAAGATCAATAATTTGTGAAGATGCTATTGAAAGGATACAGTATCCCAAGAAGAAGTAGAGTCCAACTAATGTATTTGCTTCAGTGTCTATTCCGGAATTCATATTAGAAAATGATAAGTAGGAGAGAAATGTCGCAACGACAAATACATCTACCATAGACCATTTGCCTATCCTGCCTACAGTTTTAATAACAAGTCCGCTATTTCTGAAATGCCTGCTCAGTAATAAAAGGACGGACAATGTCAGTTTAATGAATGGTACAAGTACACTAAAGCCAAAGATGGAAACTGCCACTACATAGTTTCTGCTTTCCAGAAGAACATAGATAAGATCAATAACCGATTTGCTCTGGAAATAGTAGTACATTCTCCCTTCGAAAACCTTGTCAGGGATATCAAGCTCTCCAATAAAAGGCATGGTGAATTTTAAGGGTATAGTAAGGTTTGTGCTGAATGCCCCAATCTCCAACATAGGGGTAATTATGCCTATCACCAGACAAGCAAGGGCAATAGTAATCATGCTTAAGCCGACTACCTTGAATAAATGACTTCCTCCCCAATAGACGAATAGCACCATGAGTATGAAAGCAGCAGAACTTACAATAAAATAATATGAGGAGGTCAATGCGGCATTATAATGTACCTCTGAGCCTTTCAATTTTTCTGTCGAAGTAGACTTTTTGCTATCCCACCCTGAACCGGTAAACATCCACTCCTCAACGTTCAGTATACGGTCTTCAAAATTCAATATCTCCACATAACCGGATTTATCTTTTACATACTCTTTGCTGTGGTTATATATAGCGACTCCATCAAAAACGGCACCGATTATATATAAAAGTACTATAATGTAGAAATAGTATAGGGAGTTTTTCTTCATATAATTCTATTTGACAGTTGACAGCTTTCAAAAATGTTTTCTTATATTAATTGAATCATATTTTAGCTAGATATTATAATGATTTAAAATTAATATTTTAGTCTTGAAGATATTGCCCTGATTGTAGTAGCATATCTCCAGAGAAGAATTGTTAATCCGTCAGTCTCAATAATAGCTCTCTGCACTGTTGCCGACTGCCACAAAATGGCATATATTGTACGGCAATGATAAATGAATACAATATATTGTAATGCTGTCGTGATAGTAAAGCTTTTAATGGTTATTGAGTGACCACAGATGTTTTGCTTAATAATGTATAGTATGAAACTATTTGACTCAAATTTGTGAAACGACTCTATTTAAATAATGTTCTGGTATCATTATAAATTTATGGAGTACATGATATGGTTTGGCACTTTAACGATTGTCGTCAGTGAAAATAAACAATAAAATTTTTGGTATATCTGGTTATGGGAAAAATTGTTGCAATTTGTATAAGTACGAAAAAAGGTGTTCAGAAAAAGGATGTTAAACGGTGTAAGTTAGTTAAAGGTCATGGCTTGGAGGGTGATGCGCATGCAGGTTCCTGGCACCGTCAGATCAGCCTGCTTTCTACAGAAGGTAGAAAGGTGATGGAAGATAAGGGTGCCAAACTAGACGCAGGTGACTTTGGAGAGAATGTGTTGACAGAGGGTGTTGATTACTCTAACATTACTATTGGCAGTGAGTTAAGAATTGGTAATGATGCTTTAGTCAGGGTTACTCAAATTGGAAAAGAGTGTCACGATAAATGCAATATTTATTACCAGGTAGGTGATTGTATCATGCCAAGGGAAGGTATATTTGCGGAAGTAATAGAAGGCGGCGAAATTAAAATTGACGATTATATAGGGTTCGTAAATGATAAAAGCAGCAGTTCTAACAATTAGCGATAAAGGTTCTAGAGGCGAAAGAGAAGACAAGAGCGGAGAGGTGATAAAGGAGAAGCTTAGACAAATCAATGCTGATGTTACCACCTATGAGATTGTGCCGGATGAACGGGATATCATATCTCAGAGACTAAAGAGTTTTGCTGAAAAATCAAATTTAATTTTGACAACTGGTGGAACCGGAGTCAGTCCCAGGGATGTAACTCCTGAAGCAACCAGGGATGTTGTTGAAAAGGAACTGCCCGGTTTCTCGGAGGCTATGAGAGCAGAAAGCTTTAAGGTTACTCCAAGGTCTATTGGATCAAGAGCGGTGGCAGGAATGTACAAGGACACTCTGATAATTAATCTTCCCGGAAGCCCAAAAGCAGTTTCGGAATGTTTAGGGGTTATACTGGATGCAATACCGCATGTTATAGAAGTGGCAAAGGGAAAGGTTTCTGATTGCGGCAAGGACATGCATTCACATACAAATAATAAATAAATTTTAAAAGTAAAAGATGACATTTCAGGAAATTATACTTAATCTTCAGAAATACTGGTCGGACAAAGGATGCGTGATAATGCAACCTTACGATATAGAGGTTGGCGCTGGTACCTTTAACCCGTCGACTTTTCTGAAAGTCCTTGGCAGCAAACCATGGAAGTGTGCTTATGTCGAACCTTCCAGGAGACCTACTGATGGGCGCTATGGTGATAATCCGAACAGGCTTCAACACTATTACCAATTTCAAGTAATTATAAAACCATCGCCAGAAAACGCTAAGGCTTTGTACTTGGACAGCTTGCGTGCTCTCGGAGTTGATTTGGTCAAGCATGATATTCGTTTCGTGGAGGATGATTGGGAATCACCTACCTTGGGGGCTACCGGTCTAGGATGGGAAGTGTGGCTTGACGGTATGGAAATAACTCAATTTACCTATTTTCAACAGGTTGGAGGGATTGAGCTGGATGTGATATCGCTTGAGCTAACTTTTGGCCTCGAAAGAATAGCAATGTTTATCCAAGAGAAGGAGTCGGTTTATGATTTGGAATGGGTGGAGGGCAGCACCTATGGTGATGTACACAAATTGGACGAGGTACAATTCTCGAAGTATAATTTTGAATTGGCGGACACATCTATGCTTCTTGAACAATTCGATATGTATGAAAAGGAATGCAAAAAATTACTGCAAGAGGACATTGTTATTCCTGCTTATGACTATGTCCTGAAATGTTCTCATGCATTCAATATGCTGGATGCAAGAAAATCTATTGGGGTTGCGCAGAGGACAAGGTATATCGGCCGAGTAAGGGGCTTGGCCAAAGGATGCGCGGAAGGCTATTTGAGATTAATAGAAGGCCGAAACAACTAAAACACCATTCTGCACGCCACACACCTGGGAACCTTTAAGGAATGTAATATTATTAACAAAAGGGCTATAGAAGAGGTGTGTATAAATTCAGAGCGTAAACAGGTTTTAAAGTTTTTTAAATTATTGCTATTTTAAAAAACAAAAAGACTGGCGATCGGATGGGAGGCGTATTATGAACTTCATTTCCGTACAAAAACTAAATACGCCCCTACCCATACCTCTACATTGTAAAAAAAGATACTTATCTCCTTTTTTTTACTTATTCTAATCAGCCAGAGCTATTATCTTTCCCACAATGCTTTCAAATTGATTATTATTTGAAAATTCAATAGTGATTTTGCCTTTCCCGCTTTTTTCCATAATAGAGACTTTTGTTCCAATTGCCATCCTTAATCTGTCTTCCAGGTCCAGGATTTGATGCGATTTGATTAATTTTGGAGTTGGCTGCATTTCTTTAGCTGTTTTTATCGAATCTTCACGATCTTTTTTTTCTGAAGTGATCATCTCTACCTCACGAACAGAGAGATCCTCCCTTGCGATCCTCTCGCTCAAGGATTTTTGCTTAACCGGGTCTTTCAAAGATAAAAGAGAGCGCGCGTGACCCATTGAAATTGTTCCACGTGAAACATAGCTTTGTACTTCTTCTGGCAAATCAAGTAATCTGATCGTATTGGCAACGGTTGACCTGTTTTGTCCGACTTTTGTCGCTATTTGTTCTTGAGTCAGTCCAAAATTATTTTTCAATTCAGAAAAAGCAGTGGCTTTTTCCATCGGGTTCAGGTCTTCTCTCTGTATATTTTCCACCAATGCCAGTTCGATAGTTTTAAGGCTATCAGCTTTTTTGACAATTGCAGGGATTTCTGTTATTCCTAATTGTTTCGATGCTCTCCATCGCCTCTCTCCAGCAATTATTTTATATCCTTTGCTTGTAGAGCGTACAATGATGGGTTGTAGTATTCCATGTTCATGTATGGAGTTTATAAGGGATTCCATTTGGGGTTGTGTAAACTGTTTGCGAGGCTGTGCGTCGTTTGGTTGAATTTCAGCTAGCTTGATCTGCATTATTTTTTCTCCAGATTCTATGCCGATTGCCTCTCCCAGCAAAGATTCTAAGCCTCGCCCAAGTTTTTCTTTATTAGCCATTTTTGCCTCTTTTTTTTTTGAGTACAAGTTAAAAAAATTATTATTTTAGATAAAATATAAGGTATTACGTAACAAATTATGTTATAAAGTTCAAGGGAAATATATTTAACGCCAAAAGGCTTTTTAGCTGTTTTGCGCAATGTCTAGTCTTTTGATTTTGTGTTTTTTTAATGGGGGGCTTATTTAGCAATGAATCTTCTTGTTTCATTAGTTTTCAGTAACTTCATGGAGATTGTCAGGCAGCCTTTTTATTATATTATTCTTTTATCAGGCTGTTTTATTATTTTAATGTCCTTTGGGTTTACTTTTTTTGCGTTTGGAGAAGAGTCAAGAATGATACGAGATATGGCGGTTTCTACTATAACAATCTGTGGTCTGCTCTCGGGGTGCCTGTCCTCTTCTATCATGATTGCCGGTGAATTTGAAAGGCAAACAGTGCTGATCGTGCTATCTAAGCCCGTATCAAAGGTGTATTTTATTTTAGGTAAATACCTGGGGATTCTAGCGGCAACCTTCCTGATAGTTTTTTTTCAAGGTTTTGTTCTCGAAGTAGCTTTAATAATGAGAAATTATAATACCATTCAGAATGATATAGCAAATCTTGCAGGTCTGGTTGATTTAGTTTGCATACTAGGCATAGCTTTCTCCTTATTACAAATTATGATAATGACAACGGTCTCTCTTGTTGTGTCTCTCTATTTCAATACAATTGCAAATTTAACTATATGCCTGTTTTTTTTTATATGCTGTAACGCTTTCAGTTATATTCTACCTATTCATAGCTATGGTGAAGCTGGCCTAAGTGCTATTATTACAATATGCTATACCGTGTTCCCAAATTTTCAAAACCTCAATATGGCAGCAATCAATAAAGTAGTTGTTTTTCCAGCATTACTTTGGAAGGACTGCATCGTCATTCAATATGTTGTTTATAATATAATGCATAGCACTATATATTGTATAGCTGTTATGTGGGTAGCTGTCTTCCTCTTTAAACGAAAGGAAATAGCCTGAGAAGTTCATTTTTTTAGAACCATTTATTGACATTTATTAAGTTTTTGTTTAAATATGACTAGCTGATAAATTTTCAATGAATTGAGGAATGCATCCCGTTCCTCGAACAAACAGGACCGAGGGCTTTCCCCGGGCAAAAGGCATAGAAGGTTCTGCCCCTCTCCTTGTATCCTACTCCGTTGGAATGGTATTGTGCTGGTGGGTGTCATGGTGGAAAGGAGTAAGAATGGATAATTCAGAGATCTGGAAGTATCCCTCAAGTTATTGAAAATTCATGTTATTTCTTGCAAACAATTAAATCAAGTTTAGGAAGGTAAATTATAATGACAGTAGAAAAAATGGAATTTAAAACTGAAGTAAAACAGATCCTTGATCTAATGGTACACTCTCTTTATTCTCACAAAGAGATTTTTCTCAGAGAGCTTATCTCCAACGCATCTGACGCAATTGACAAAGCACATTTTGAGTCTTTAACAAACAAAGAGGTTCTTGAAGATGAAAAGGATTGGAAAATCAAGATTATTGCTGACAAAGATGCCGGAACGTTAACTATCAGCGATAATGGGATCGGCTTGACAAAAGATGATGCAGTGAAGGAGCTTGGAACGATTGCACATTCCGGAACAAAGGAGTTTATCGCTGCTCTCCAAAGCAAAGAGGTTAAAGACAATCCGGAATTGATCGGTCAATTTGGTGTCGGATTTTATTCAACTTTCATGGTTGCGGACAAGGTTACTGTCATATCAAGAAAGGCAGGGGCAGGTGATAAAAGTGGTATTAAGTGGGAATCCAGTGCAGACGGCTCATTTACCGTTGAAGATGTGGAAAAAGAGAGTAAAGGCACAGACGTAACCCTGTACCTTAAAGAAGATGAAAAAAACTATCTTGAAGAGTGGGAGATAAAGAGTACCGTAAAGAAATATTCTGACTTTATTGAGCATCCGGTTGTAATGGATATCGAACGAGAGGAAGAGAGCAAGCTTGATAAGACGAAAAAGGTAAAGGTGAAGGAAGAAGAGATTCTTAATTCGAGAAAGGCGATCTGGCTTAAGAATAAATCCGATATATCTGACGCCGAGTATAATGAATTTTACAAACATGTTTCTCACGATTTTACCGATCCGGCAAAGGTAGTTCACTACAAAGCAGAGGGAGCTTCAGAGTTTACATCACTTCTTTACATTCCATCAATGAGGCCTGTTGATATCTACTATAAAGAGTATAAAGTTGGTCCAACCCTTTATGTCAAGAGGGTAAAAATAATTGATCATTGCGAAGAGTTAATACCGCCTTACCTGAGGTTTGTAAAGGGAGTTGTGGACTCTTCTGATTTGCCATTAAACGTTTCAAGAGAGATATTGCAGAACAACAGGCAGATTGAAGTTATAAAAAACAGTATTACTAAAAAAGTGCTTGCAACGTTAGGTGATATGAAAGAGAAGGAGTTTGAAACATATCTGAAGTTTTATAAGGAATTTGGCAGGATTCTGAAAGAAGGTGTCCATATGGATTTTGATAGAAGAGAGTCTATTGGAGAGCTTCTTATTTTTCATTCTACAAAAGCGGACAAGGACAAATTCAGGACTATACCTGAATATGTTAATGCTATGAAGGAGGGGCAGGAGGAGATTTATTATATTACCGGTTCATCACTGGATGAAGCGTTGACTTCACCATACCTTGAGGCGTTTAAGGACAAGGATTACGAAGTCCTTATTATGTTGGAAGACGTTGATGATGTTATTATGAGCAGTTTTGAGTATAAGGGAAAGAAGTGCAAGTCTGTTATAAAGGGTGATGTTACTCTGGATAAATCTGAAAAAGATGAAAAGGAGAAGGCGGGCAAAAAATACAGAAAACTTTTGGATCTTATACAGGACCGTCTTGATGACGTAAAAGAGGTCAGGCTTTCAGGGAGGTTGAAAGATTCTGCCTGCTGCCTTGTCGGTGATGAGGGAGAGATGGATCCACAGATGGAAAAACTCTTAAAGTCGATGGGTCAGGAGGTGCCGGAGAGGAAAAGAATACTTGAAATAAATCCAACACATCCGATCTTTGAATCTATGAATAAAATATTTGAAGAAGACAGGAAGAGTAAAGTTCTTGCAGATTATACTGACCTGCTTTATAACCAGGCTCTTTTATTAGAAGGCTCCAAGCCAAAAGATTCTGCTGCTTTTGCAAAAGCGATTTCGAAGCTTATGGTGGAGAATGTTCAGCATGGAAAGGGATGATTATGCCTGCCACAAAGTTGATAATTTCTGTTTTTTTAAAAACCGGTCTGCCTGCTGGCGGTAATCATGGAGAAAACAACTATGTTCCTTTTGATTAGCTTATGGAGAGTATTAAATTAAGCCAGCTATTACAATATTCCAATAAAATCCCCCCGCCCGTTTCGACACGGGCGGGTTTTGTAACCACGTTCCACCAGGTACATTCGTAAGCTTAGTGTAAACTACTTGGAGTTTAATCAACTTTTATAGCGTTTAATTATATTGTAGGCCTTATTGATCTCAACGGTGAGTTCCTCTGCTTTTTCCTGAAGCTCTTTACCGAGGTGAGCAACCTTGTCCGGATGGGACTTGGCCATTTTCTCTTTATATGCTTTTTGTACCTCACTCCATGGGGTTTCATGACTAACATTGAGTAATTTGTATGCTTCGTCCAAGCTCATTTGTCCAACAGGTTCACTCTTTATATTTGATTGTGACCTCTTTCCCGAATTATAGCCTCTCTGATTTTTTCGGTTTTTGAACTTTCGCCAGAAATAGAGTAAAAATCCTAACGCTATAAGGTCATCAAAAACAAATGGAAACAGATCCAGTGGACTCACTATATATACAACTAATAGTATCAGTAAGAAAAATAAGGTATATTTGTTCATTATAATGTAGTTCTCAATAAAATTTGTGAAAATTTAAAATGCATAGTATCCATCATGTCATTGACAAGTAGATATTAACTTGGAATTTACTCCTTTTACTATAATATAGAAATAAACTATTAACAATACAAGCTGTTATAAAAAGACTATTCACTTTCGCCAGACAATTAATTATTTTTGTTTATAGTGTTTATTTTTTAAAACACATGGTTTTGTTTAAAGATAAGATCTTCGTCTCAAATTGATATAAAAAAACTATTCATTTTTGATGGAAAACAAATTGGACAGTACTTACAAACCCAACCGTAACTGGTGTTGCAGGATTGACATTTTCAATACTTGGCAACAGCAGTATTCTGGCAAGTGAAACAATACCAAATACACTGCCAGGCCAGGCCATTTATGACGTTGGATTTACTGGTGCTTTCAGCGGTATAACGGGTATAAGACTGGGAGTTTTTAGAACATGTCAGTTTGTTGCCTCACCTTGGGACAGGTCATAGTGCGGATGGCAATTTTGTACTCTCTGAAATCGAACTCGCTGCAACATTACTCTCTAATAGAGAAACGCTTGCAGCAACGATTGTCCCTGAACCTGCCACAGTGTGTCTGCTCGGCATCGGCCTTGCGGGAATGGGTGGTGTTTGCATTAGGAAAAGATTAAAAAGGTTGACTTGAGATACAACACCGCTATTTCGTCATCCATAATTCTGTCATTTCACTTTTTACAGTATTTCTCATTTACTGTAAAATATTAAAAGTTATATATTTACTGTATTAAAATACTTTTGAATAAGGCCGGCCAGGAATTTTTTAATTCCTGAACTCAGTTTAGATTTATCACAATGCAATAGGGTGTTATTACCGGAATCAAGGATAACAGGAATTTCATGAAAGCCAAGCTGGCTTTTGTACTGTTGCTGGACCCATTGTTTCGCGTCGTTATCTATATAAGTTGATATCAGGAGTGGAAAACTTGCGGTAATATTATGCATCTGTTTTGGGAAGAGCTTATGATTTTTCATCGCGTAACTCAGTGCCATCCTGGAGTAAGCCTCAACAAATTCTCCACTTATTTTCTCAACAATACCCATAATCGCAAATATATTTACTTGTGTTGTTTTGAGCCAGGACATTTTGAATTGTTGGCCGAAGGCGATACGGACATCAAGGTAGTCAAATTTTTCATCCTTAAATTGAAAGCCATCCTGCTTAAGCTTTTCACAGATAGTTGAAATGTTTGTGTCCCTCATCAAGTCTACATTATTCATATTTTATTTCCTTTTTGTAAAGCATAGCTAAAATATATACTAAATCAATGGTTGTTTTAAAAAGCCTGAAAAGAAAAGAGCTATTGTAAAGTTCAAATGGTTAAAATGTCTATTTGGTTCACCGTAATTGCAACATCAAAAAAACCCTCAAAAACAGTGAGCAGATTTTTTTTATTCATTTTCTTATGTTCGGTTGTAAGAAGCGATGCTATATACTTTTTTATATTTATTAAGTCATCTCTATATTTGTAAATCAATCGAGCAATCTCCTGGAGCTCTAAATACATTTCCAATGTGTCAGCTCCGGGATGGTTTATGGTGCCGCGATTATTCAGCCACTTCCAATTGCAGGCAAGGTCCAGCTTTTTCTTTATGAACTTGTTCAATAATGTTTGAAACCAGACAAGATGATACTTTCTATCAAAGATGATATAGGCAGTCGTACCCCAATGTCCTTCGCATGATGACCATGTTGATATTCCAATAGAAGATATCGCTTTTGCAAAACGGGCTATAAATGGTTCCAAATCATAGACCCGTATTTTTGGCAAATCTACAATTCCCTTGAATTGATTGAATTTACCATACCAATCCCGTATCCAATTTAAACGAAATTCGTCAATAGGGATAACATGCGAAAACAGTTCATGTAAATATTTAATATTGTTTATGTCAAAAAGCTGAGTGTCGATGGCGTCAAAGTATGCGTGTTGACGTTGCGAAACATTTTCTTCACCGGCCTCGTCGATAGAATCGAAATGTGGTTTTTTATAAATCTCTTTATAGTTAATATTCTGCAGGACCTCCAGGAACTCACAATCATCGATATGTGACTCCCGGCTTAGCCTTACTATTCCAGTACCACTGTCTCTCTCCAACAAGAATCCTCGTGCTGAAAAAATTTCAAAAAAACGGTCAGAGTATTTGTTATTGCCGTATGTTATTTTTTCAACAAATTCTTCTATTATTGTTTCTTTCATCATTTTATTTATACGGGAGTGTTCTAAGTTCCTCAAGAAACAAATTATTTTCTTCCTTTTTGCCTATTGTTACACGAACATAATCAGACAGTCCAGGGATGGTATGAAGACTGCGTATACGCACACCGGATTCAGATAATCGCTGAAAAATACCGGGTGGGTTTTTAACCTTAAATAGAATAAAATTTCCTTGTGATGGAATAAAAGGTATTTCCATCTCTTTGAACTGATTTGCAACGCGTTCTCTTTCCGAAATAATAGTATCCGCATGGTTTTTCAGGTGAGGCAGTATAAGATCAAAGTGTTTTGCGATTACCAGTTGTAGACAACTTAAATGATATGGCGCTGTAAAAGTGGTTTCCATGGCATTAATAATGTCAGGGTGGCCTATGCCAAATCCCAGACGTAGTCCTGCCATACATGACTTTGATGCTGAGCGGGCGATAAAGAGATTAGGATGCTCTTTTAAATGGTGAGACCATGTTCGTTTAGAGAAATCAACATATGATTCGTCAACAAATATTAACGAGTTTTTAGAAAGAGCCGTTTCTATAACACCTTCTTCAGGAAAGGCCCCGTTTGGATTATTAGGTGCAACAATAAAGATAATGTTGTGCTCTGATCTGTTAATGTGATCTTTAGTCGGAATTTCTTCTGCGGCAAGTTGTATTCTGGTCACATCGGTCTGGTTAAACCTTGCAGCATGTGAAAACATAGGATACGTAGGCTCAAAGACCAATGCATTCCGATCATGTCCACCGCAAATAAGATAAATGCCTTGAATAAGCTGATCACAGCCTATAGTAAGTATCAGGTTATCCGGTGGGAACCCGATTGCTTTAGCAAAAGTTTTTTTAACATTTGCATACAAAGACGGTTGTGGGTATCGATTCCACTGATATTCCCTGAGCTTTTTCAGTAATATCACCTTGACATCATCCGGCAGGTCAAATGGTGATTCGTTCTGGTCCAGCTTTGCTTTGTGTGGGAGTTCAGAGACAGTAAAAGGAGGTGAAGAAGAGATATCATCTCTTATTAAATTTTTTACTATTGTTTCCTGTTTCATTTATTCAAACTTGTAAGTTCTTAATAAGTGGAAATGGTAAAATACCGAAAAATGTCTTCTCCTCTCCTACCAAAACTTCGGATAGAATTTAATTTTAGGATTATATGAAATATACCCTTCATGAGTAAATAATAAATTATGTTTTTAAAACATTATTTTGTCTTGCTTTAAGAAATTATGTTTGATATCATTAACGCGTCTTAAATATTAGTATTCGTTAATTTGTATAGCACCAAAATTAATACCATTAAATACATTAATACCATATATTCCGTAATAGATAGGCGACAAGGGACGTACCCTTGTCGCCTTTTTTATTGTTTATTTTTCTTTATAGAGAAGGGGGTGATTTTCAGTATGCCGACCGGTACAGTCAAGTGGTTTAACGATTCAAAGGGTTATGGTTTTATTTCTCAGGATGATGGTGATGATGTTTTTGTGCATCATACTTCAATCCAGGGTGAGGGTTTCAAGAGCCTTGCAGAAGGGGACAAAGTAGATTTTGAGCTTGTTAAAGACGAAAAAGGCTTTAAGGCCTCAAATGTTGTCAAATTATAAATATATTATTAAGTCCACTCATATATTTTATTGTAAAAGTTGACGAGAGAAGGCTGCATATAAAAATATAGAGTAATTGTAAATATTATTATAATGAAGACGTGAAAGCCCCCAATATCTGTTAAATGGTGTTGGGGGTTTTTTGTAAATCTTTGTGATTTTTTTATGAGGTATTTGAATGCCTGAAAATAACCAGAGAGAGACAGCATACGCTTTTAATAGCAGTGATATTATCGCGACATATGATTTGGATATGGATGTCTGGCATCCAAATCGTAAACACATGGCATCAATTGCCTGCGAAGTACTACCTTTTGATAGATATAAAAAAATACAAATTCTAGACCTTGGTGTGGGTACCGGTTATCTCACTCATAAAATAATTGAGATGTTTCCACATGCTTCTGTTGTTGCAATAGACGCTGCAGGAATGATGATCGATAAGGCAAAGATAAGGCTTAAGGCGCAATTGGGACAGATCACATTCAAAACATCAACCTTTCAGGAATTATCTGAAAAAACAAAAAATATTATTGGGTTGGATGCAGTAGTTTCTGCTTTCGCACTCCATCATTTACTGAGAGATGAAAAGCTGAAACTATTTAAATATGTTCACTCAATACTCAAACCAGATGGTTGGTTTATCAATTGTGACATTTTTAATGCCGTTAATCCTGCGAATGAAGCGCTGTATCGTCGCTTGCTATACAAAGGGACGCAAGAGAGATCCCGAAGTATGAAGAATGAGGAGAAAACTTTGGAATATATTGAGTCTGAATATACAACAAAGGAAAAAAGAGATGGTGATAATCCTCTTTCCATTACAGAAGAGACTCAACTCCTTATAAAAGCAGGATTTTCCATGGTAGATTGTTTCTGGAAAGAGTATCGGGAAGCCATATACGGAGGTAAAAAGTAATTTACTTCAGTATCGGTAACTAAACATCTTAGAAATTTATCTCACAGGCAATTACAGAAATCCGTGCCTTGGTTTTAAGCACCTTTTATTTTATTGCTTTGACGTAAAGAGGTTTTCTCTGCCTCGGGCAGGGATCACTCCTCCTTCAGAATGACATATCAATGATACTGTGCTTATTCTCGGACAAAATGTCGATGCTGGAAAGAAAATAATGAATGATATTTTTGTTGCCATAGATTTTGAAACTGCTGATCGTTGCAGAGACAGTGCCTGTGCTCTGGGCATGGTCCGGGTTGAATCTGGAAAAATCGTTCAAAAAGAGCATCGGTTTATTCGTCCACCGAGAAAGCATTTCGAATTTACCTACATACATGGAATCACATGGGATATGGTAGCTTCGGAACCGGATTTCAGGGAGTTATGGCCATCAATGAAAAGCCTGTTAAATGGCGCAGATTTTATCGCCGCGCATAATGCATCCTTTGACCGCTCCGTGTTAAACGCCTGCTGTGAAAAATCAGATATTTTGCCACCATCAATTCCGTTTGAATGTACAGTAACGTTGGCAAGGAAGGAATTTGGGATATTTCCGACAAAGTTACCGGATGTATGCCGGTATTTAGACATCCCGTTAAATCATCATGACGCTTTGTCGGATGCAAGAGCATGTGCTGAAATTGTAATTGCAGTGTCTAGTGTCAGTGAAACAGATAAACATTCATTCAAGTGAAAATTAAATGCCTTTGTACAAAGATATTTTATGGCAAAACTAAAACTGGATTTGCATGAAATATGTAAAAATGGAAAATTGATTGAAAAAGAGCTCAATCGTGTAATAGAGGAAGCCTGCAAAAAAAGGATTGCTCTCGTGGAAATCGTTCCCGGAAAAGGGAGTGGTCAGCTAAAGAAAACTGTCCTGCGCTTCCTTGAACGTCCTGACATTAAAAACCAGTATCACCGTATTAATAAGGACCGTAAAAACTTTGGAAGGGTATTTGTTCATTTTAAGCATTAATTAAATATTCGCCATTATGCGGAATGAATAACTATAGGACAGTTCCTGTTATGCTTTTATATTATCAAAACATTTATATAGCAATTAAATCCATTTTAGGGTACTATACAGTACTTGTTTTATGGTAGTTGTCATTTTTAGATTTTGTATTGCAATCTAAACATTAGTAGAAAGTTAATGCATACCCAGTATTCATTCATTACCAACACCACTCACGCTGTAAAGTGTCCACAATTATGATAATAAAAGAGAGGATAATCAGGTATATTAACCATTTTTACACACTTAATCAAGGAAGTATCCCCAATTACCGTCTTAAAGCCTTTTGTAACCTTGTAAAGAAAGATAAATAATTTATGAAATTCAGTGAACTTGGCATTCCTTCCGATATTCTAAAATCTCTTGAGACAATGGGATATGAAGATATGACCCCTGTTCAGGAGGCCGCCTATCCGATCATTTCAGATGGACATGATCTTTGTGCTCTTGCTGAAACAGGATCGGGAAAGACTGCCGCCTGTGCTATACCACTCATACAGAAAGTTGATCCTGAGCTCAACGCAATTCAGGGACTTGTAATTGTTCCGACACGTGAGTTGTGCATACAGTATGTAACAGAGATACAGAAGATTTCGAAAAAAACCAATGTTATTCCATTTGCTGTTTATGGGGGGTTCGACAAAGATATAGATATTGCCAAGCTTAAGCATGGCGTGCATATACTGGTAGCAACACCTGGTAGGCTTCTGGATTATCTGTACAGTGGAGTACTCTCATTTAAGCATGTGAAATGTGCCATTCTTGATGAAGCGGATGAGCTTCTCAAGGTAGGGTTTCTCGAAGATATTGAATTCATCATGTCATGTATCCTTCATGAGCATCAGACCCTTCTTTTCTCCGCGACTATGCCTGAAGATATTAAAACACTAGCTCATGACTGTTTGCGTGATCCCAAACATATTTCGCTTATTACAGAAAGGAAAGCACCGGAAAGTATTGATCACTATTTTACCTATCACCACCCAAAAGAGAAGCAGGCAGCTCTAGTCAAGTATCTTAATGAGGAGGATGTTAAGCAGGTGCTTATTTTCTGTAATGCCCGTCACATGGTTGATAAACTGTTCAGTTCTATCCGGAAGGATTTTGAAGATGTTGGCTATATACACGCAGGGCTCAGCCAGGACAAACGTTCTTCGGTTTTCAGGCAATTCAAAAATATGAAAATCCGGTACCTTCTTGCCAGTGATGTTGCAGGGAGAGGTCTTGACTTTTCGCATGTTTCGCATGTTGTCAACTGGAGTTTGCCGCGAGGGAAAGAACTATATACGCACCGAACGGGACGTACCGGAAGAATGGGTAAAAAGGGAAAGGCTTTGACATTTATAACCAGGCATGAGCTTTCTGATCTTCGTGAGCTGATTAACAGAAATAAAATATCTCCATACTGGCTAGGCAAAGATCCGCTCCAAAAGGGTAGCACACCTCAAGGAAGAAAAACAAGAAAAAGGCCTTTTCGTCCAAACCGTGGCATGGGAAAGAAAGTGGCTAAACCCTAAAAAGCTGAAAAAAAGAAATAGTCCTGTTGTAAAAAAGATTTGGTCGGGAGTGTGTAGTGCCAGTTTCCCAAACGGGAAAAGTATTAAGCCTGTTTGGGAAATGGGCACTGCAGCTAAGTAAATGAATAACTGGTTTTTGTATTTGATTAGATGTAAAAATGGGAGCTTGTATACAGGCATCACTATTGATGTGGAAAGAAGATTTGAAGAGCACGAGAGAAATGATAAAAAAGGATCAAAATACTTACGAGGAAAAGCCCCTTTAAAACTGGTCCTGAAAAAGAGGGTTGGAGACAAGAGTTCGGCACTGAAGGTTGAAGCAAAAGTAAAAAAACTTCCAAAAATCAAAAAAGAGTTGCTGGTAGATGGTAAGATTAAGATGCGGGAAATAAAGAAGGAAATATGAAAGTAGTCCATAAAGAGCGAAAATCCAGTGTGCTCTCTCCATCGACTCTTAAGTGTCTTGATAATATACCAACCATTAACCTTACTGCCGGATGCGCACATCTCTGCTCATATTGCTACGCTAGAGGATATTCGAATTATCCGGGAGACGGGACAATTGTATTGTACGCCAACCTGGTCGAAAAACTTGAAAATGAATTAAGCCGTAAAAGGAGACTGCCGAAATTTGTATACTTCAGCTCTTCATGTGATGCGTTTCAACCGGTAAAACAGGTTTTAGATGCTGCTTATAGTGTAATGGCTCTTTTGCTGCGGAAAGGTATTGGGGTAAGTTTTCTTACGAAAGGGCGTATCCCGGATAGATTTATTGCCTTGTTTAAATCACATAGTAATAAAGTCAATGCGCATATAGGGATGACGACTTTAAACAAACAGTTTCAAAAAAGGATTGAGCCACATGCGGCAACACCCGGTACCAGATTAAAAAATATAAGTGCTTTAGCCGAAATAGGGATACTGCCTGAAATAAGGTTCGATCCATTAATTCCCGGATTGACAGATTCTGCCGGCAATCTCGGTCCGTTGTTAAAGATTGTAGGTAAAGTGGGTATAAAAAGTGCAGGTCTTAATTATCTGTTTCTCAGGCCAATCATAAACAGAAATCTTTCTGAGGAACTAGGTCACACAAAAATCATGGAAAAAATCACTCAGGCTTTCCGCGATAAAGTTGACATGCGGCTTCTGTCCAGTAAGTCCAGGGTCAATGCCTTAAATCTGGACTTCAGGTTGAAAAAGTATGAGAGTATATCGTTATTAGCAAAACAGTACGATATAGAGACATATGTATGCGGCTACAAAAACCCTGATGTTTCAGATGATTTAACATGTAAGAATGTATGGCAGAAGTATTTTGACAAGAAGACACGTCAATATTAGGAAGGTTTGAAAACTGTCTGTCAGTGTAAGGTGGGTGTAAGCAGCCAGATTTTTCTTTAATATTTTCAGTTTATTATTGACATTAAAAACCATTATTGATATGTTAAATTTTTTTGAAAAATTCCAGAAATTTTAGAGATATCAGGAAGAGTTTTGTAATATGCTAACTGTTGAAAAGTCAAAAAATGCGTTCAGTGAGGCCCTTAAAAGTATTCCCGGCAGTGTGAACAGCCCGGTAAGGGCTTTTGGGGCAGTAGGGGGCGATCCTCTTTTTATAGAATCGGGCCATGGTTGCTATCTTAATGATATCGATGGCAATAGATATATTGATTATGTGCTTTCCTGGGGTCCGCTGATTTTAGGGCACCTTGATAAGTCTGTCGTAAAAGCTTTGAAGGAGGTCCTGAAGAAAGGTACGAGCTTTGGTGCTCCGACGGAACTGGAAACGCATCTGGCCCAGCTCGTAAAAGATGCTATGCCTTCAATCGAGAAGATCCGGATGGTTAATTCCGGAACAGAGGCGACAATGAGTGCTATTCGCCTGGCAAGGGGTTATACCAGGAGAGATATTGTTATTAAGTTTGATGGTTGTTATCACGGACACGTAGATGGCCTTCTTGTACAGGCTGGCTCGGGGGCGACTACATTAGGTGTTCCGACAAGCCCTGGTGTTCCGGAAGATTATGTAAAAAATACATTAACAATGCCTTATAATAATCTTGACATCGTAAAGGAAGTATGTCGGGAAAAGGGTGAAAGTGTTGCATGTATAATAATAGAGGCTGTTGCAGGGAATATGGGGGTTATTCCGCCCAAAAAAGGATATTTAAAGGGGTTAAGAGAAATTGCGGATAAATATGGTATTGTACTGATTTTCGATGAAGTAATGACAGGATTCAGGGTTTCTCATGGGGGAGTGCAGGCGCTGCAAAAAGTAACCCCCGATTTAACTACTCTTGGTAAAGTAATTGGAGGTGGATTGCCGGTAGGGGCATATGGCGGCAAAGCGGAGATAATGGATTGTATATCGCCAACCGGTCCAGTATATCAGGCGGGAACGTTATCAGGAAATCCGATGGCAATGGCTTCCGGCATTGCTACTCTGGAAAAGCTGAAAAAGAGGGGTGTTTATACTAAGCTGGAGAGAAACTCAAAGAGGCTGGCTGAAGGTCTGAAAAGATCTGCCGAAGAGGCAGGTATCCCAACATATCATACACGTGTTGGATCGATGATGTGTACGTTTTTCAGTGAGGGGGAAGTGACAGACTATGAGTCTGCTAAAAAATGCGATACTGAACGATATGCATCTTATTTCCATGGCATGCTGGAAAAAGGGGTATACCTCGCGCCTTCTCAGTTTGAGGCTGCTTTTATTTCAACCGTGCATAGTGAAGAGGATATTGACGCGACAATCGCTGCCAGTTGTCAAGTTATGAAGACTTTAAAGAAATGAGCGGAGAATCTGCGTATTGAATCTTGATGATTCCAGAAGCACATTTCGTGCCTTGGGGCTTACCAGTAGTTTAGGGTTTGTGATGGCCGCCTGCCTTGCGGGCGGATATTTTGGAGGGCGTTATCTGGATTCGAAGCTTGGTACAGAACCATGGCTTCTAATTGCTTCGCTTCTGCTATGCTTAACTGCAGGAGTTGTAGAAATCTGTAATGTGCTGAAGAAGGCGATTAAGGAAATTGAAGAAAAAGATAAGGAAAATTGATAATGGATTTGTATAATAAATCACAAAAACTGCTAACAGTTAAGAAGAATTTTGTAAAACAGGCATTTTACACGACGCTGTTTGTGTCGGTATTGATGATACTGATTTCTTTCCGCTACAAATCATTCGACATTACCCTTAGTCTTGCAATTGGTATTGTCATCAGTTTTTGTACATCGCTTGCATTGTGGCAATTTATAAAATATATGTTTCAGGGGCTTAATCCTGAAACATTTGCTGATATAGGGGCGCAATCTGCGAACAAGGGATCTACAACAAAGTCAATGTTGTTTGCCTTTATGGGTACCGGAAAGATACTGGTGTTGGCCTTGGTATTTTATCTTATCTTTGAATATCTACCAATTCACCTATTGGCCTTTTTTATAGGTATTTCAATAGTACAGATGGTAGTGCTTTCAATGGTCGTAAGCATGGTTTTAGTAAATTTTCTCAATAAGGCCAAACATGATGGTACCGAGTACAAAGAGAACGATTCTTCAGAACATGATGTAAGTTTAGATATTAAATCAGATTCTGTTTCGAATATTCATACTCATCAGATAGTTGAGAATGCTTTATAGTTTATTGTTTAAGAAGGAGTAAAGGTTTGACAGAAGAGACACATGGCAGTTCTAGTGGGGGTGTACCTGAGCTTCCTACATTTTTTGATTTGCTGCCTATAGATAAACATGCTGAAATATTCGGGCTTACACTTCACCAGCTGCTTCCGATTGTCATGTCAATGATGATTATTGCGTTACTTGGTATTTTTTCAATGATTGCAACGAGTAATCTGAAGAAAATACCGGGAGGAGTGCAGGCAATTCTTGAGCTTTTAGTGGAAGCACTTGACGGTTTTGTGAAATCAATTCTTGGGAAGATGTCAGATAAGTTTCTGCCTTTTGTAGGTACTCTATTCTTATATATTCTGATAATGAACCTCATAGGCCAGATTCCGTTGCTGCATTCTCCAACGACAAACTATAATACAACACTGGCGCTTACCTTACTGGTATTTGTTGCCACTCATTATTACGGACTCAAACATAACGGGCCGGTAAAATACGTTAAGCACATGATGGGAGAGCCACGTTGGATGTCTCCAATGCTGTTTCCTCTGCATATTATATCAGAGTTCTTGACACGTCCGTTATCTCTTTCAATGCGTCTTTACGGGAATTTGATGGGAGGGCATACGGTTCTCTCGATATTTATAGGACTTTCTCCTTTATTACTTGGTTTGATTCCTATACCGATACATTTCCCGTTTGTTTTATTGGATTTACTATTAGCATCACTCCAAGCCTTTATTTTCGCGTTCTTGGCTAGTTTTTATATAGCGGGCTCAATTGGAGAGAAACATTTATAATTTTTAGAGAAGGGAGATTTCGAAAATGATTTATTTTGCGTGTGTAGCAATTGCAATTGGTATGCTGGCTTTTGCCTCTTTTGGTTGTGGAATAGGCCAGGGGATTGCAGTCCATGGAGCTTCAACTTCAGTAGCAAGGCAGCCAGAGCTTTTTGGGAAGATTCAGATGCTTATGTTCATCGGTCTGGGATTTATTGAAGCGCTGGCAATCTACTCGCTTGTTCTGTCGTTTATTCTGCTCGGGAAATTGCCGGATGCAGCTTCAGTTTTAAAAGTGCTTTCACATTAATATTATTGCTAGTGTGTCAAGGTACCCCTTACAATAATTTCTAGTGTGGCGAGCCGTATTGATATGCCTTAACTATTAATACTGTTCAATTGCTGAATTAAGGTATTAATGATTTTCTGGTAAGTCATGTGTTGTGCCAGATCATAAAAATCATCTTAAGGGTTCCATCTGAACAAATTACAGAAAAGGCCTTTAAAGTTAAAAATATGTAAGGCTTTCTGCACTAGGATTATTAACATATATAAGTAATAGGTACTGACAAAAAATATTTTTGATTAATGACTTGGTCAGTAAACTAAAAGCGGTAACATGGGAGAATAAATGTGGGGAATTTATTAGAAGCATTAGGCGTTAATTTTAAAATGGTCTTCATCCAGGCAGTAGGTTTTCTGATACTATTGGTGTTGATGAAGAAATTTCTCTTCGGCAGGATTAAAGAAATAATAAAATCCAGGGCTGATGAGATAAAAGACACGTACAAGAAAAGTGAAGATGACAGGGCAGAAGCTGCAAGACTTAAGGAAGAGTATCAGCAGAAAGCGGTTAAGGCTGATGAGGCTGCTGAGGCAAAGATTCAGGCTGCAGTAGATAAGGCGAAGGACGTTGGTGGCAAAATGTTGGAAGAGGCACATCAAGCTGTCGCAGATGAAAAAGCCAAAGCCCACAAGAATATCGATATGGAAAGAAAGAAGGCGCTGGCAGAAGTCAGAAATCAGGTTGTGGATTTGACAATTCTTTCAACTTCCAGATTGATCAAACAGTCGACAAAACGTGAAACAGCAGAAAAATTAGTGGATGATGTTATTAAGGGAGTGGGGGCGCTGTCTTGATAGAAAATAGCTTAATAGAAGGTTATTCGCTGGCATTGTATGAAGTTGCTGTTAAACATGGTGATACCGGTGATATAGAAAAAGATCTTGATGGTATTAAGCAGCTACTGAGTTCGAGTAAAGAATTTCGTGATATTCTATACCATCCGGCAATTACAAAAACCGATAAAAAAGGAATTGTTGATAAGGTTCTTGTGTCTCAGTGTTCCAGTAAGTGGGTAAAGAACCTTCTCTCTGTTCTTATTGATAAGCGAAGGGAAAGGATGCTGGATTTTCTGCCGGACGTATACAAAGGCGTTGCTGGAAAAATCAGAGGTATTGTGCCCGTAATAGTTCAAACTGCAATCCCATTGACCGAAGACAGACTTGCTAAATTGAAGAAAAACCTGGAAAAGCTGACGAAGAAAAAAGTTCTAATAGAAACGGAAGTTAATAAAGATATCATTGGTGGGATGATTGTCAGAATAGAAAATAACATAATTGATGGCAGTGTCACTAACCATCTGAAAAATTTAAAAAAGAGTTTGTTAAAGACAGCCTTTGCATAAGGGCGTTTTTATTTTGTGGGGGTATATGAGGTATGACTGTAAGACCAGATGAAGTTGCTTCTATAATAAAGCAGGAAATAGAGAAGTACGAAGACAAATTAAAAATGGAGAGCGTTGGTACTGTCCTCCAGGTTGGAGACGGCGTTGCCAGAGTCTATGGACTGGATGACTGCATGTCAAACGAATTGTTGGAGTTTCCGGGAGGGATTTTTGGAATAGCCCTTAACCTGGAAGAGGACAATGTTGGCTGTGTGTTGCTGGGTACTGATAAAGATATTAAAGAAGGCGATACCGTAAAGACGACAGGTAGGATTGTGGAAGTTCCTGTTGGAGAAGGAATGCTTGGAAGAGTAGTAAACGCACTTGGCCAGCCAGTCGATGGAAAAGGTCCAATAGTTTCAGATCAATCAAGGCCGGTCGAAGGTGCTGCTCCCAATGTTGTTGAAAGACAGCCGGTTGTTCAGCCATTACAGACAGGTATAAAGGCTATCGATTCTATGATACCAATTGGGAGAGGCCAGAGAGAATTGATAATTGGTGACAGGCAGACCGGTAAGACTGCTATCCTTATTGATACAATCCTGAACCAGAAGGATACGGGTGTCGTCAGTATATATGTGGCAATAGGACAGAAACTTTCTACGGTGGCGGGTGTGATCAAAACCCTTGAAGAAAAAGGCGCTATGGAGAATTCTATCGTTGTTGTTGCTTCTGCAAGTGATCCTGCTCCTATGCAGTATCTTGCTCCTTATTCAGGTTGTGCTATGGGTGAATACTTCAGAGATAAAGGTGAGCATGCTGTTATCATGTACGACGATCTTTATAAGCATGCTGTTGCGTATAGACAGGTGTCGTTGCTGTTAAGAAGACCGCCGGGTAGAGAAGCGTTCCCCGGAGATATCTTTAATCTTCACTCTCGCTTGTTGGAAAGAGCTGCTAAATTAAATGATGAGCTCGGAGGAGGTTCCTTAACTGCTCTTCCGGTAGTGGAAACACAGGCCGGTGATTATGCTGCTTATATTCCTACTAACGTAATTTCAATTACAGACGGACAAATTTATCTTGAAAGTGATCTCTTCAATTCAGGTGTTCGTCCTGCTATTAGTGTGGGATTATCGGTCTCAAGAGTAGGTGGAAACGCGCAGATTCCTGCAATGAAGAAGGTTGCGGGGGCGCTGAGACTTAATCTTGCACAACATAGAGAGTTGGCTGCATTTGCCCAGTTCGGTTCAGAACTGGACAAGGCAACACAGGACCAGTTATCCAGAGGTGAAAGGTTGATTGAAATATTGAAACAGCCTCAATATACACCTGCACCGGTAGAAGAACAGGTTATAATGATCTTTGCCGCTATTAATGGTCATTTGGATGATGTGCCGACTGAAAGAATAAAAGATTTCGAAAGTAAATTTCTGCAGGAAATTAGAGACAAACATTCAGGAATTGCTATGGCAATAAAAGAGAAGAAGAAGATTGAAGAGGATACTGCAAGTAACCTGAACAGGGTACTCTCAGAATTCAAGAAAGGATTTAACGCTTAAGAAGAAATACTATGGAAAGTACCAGAGATATAAAAAATAGAATCAAAAGTATTACAAACATCAAACAGATTACCCGTGCAATGGAGATGGTTGCCGCTAACCGTCTTAAAAAAGCGGAAGGTAGAGCGATATCCTCACGTCCGTATACTCAGAACATTACATCTATATTGAGTAATCTGACCGGGTCTACCCCTGAGAAGGCGCACTTCTGTGAGCCAAAAGACGAAGTAAAGAGGATTATGGTCTTACTAATTACTTCTGACAAGGGATTATGCGGTGCGTATAATACAAATGCTATACAGTATACACTTAAATTTCTTAAGGAAAACTCCCAGAAGGAAATAAGCTTATATTTGATGGGTAAGAAGGGCAATATCTTCTTTCAGAACAGGCCATATACGATCGATGAGTATTATACCGATACAGTAGAAGAGATAGGGCTCTCTTCGCTGAAGGCAGGAGATCATAAAGTATCTGAAATAGTCGCTAAGATGATTAATGACTTTGAAGGAGGCAGTTTTGATGAAATTCATCTGGTTTATACGAAATTCAAAACCGTGATGAAATCTGATCCTGCCCGGGTCAGACTATTACCTTTAGAGAATATTGATGCAGATGCCGCAGAGGCTGAAGGTAAGAGGGCTTTGCAGGGAGATAGCATTTTAGAGCCGTCTTCAGATGCAATCTTTTCTAAGCTACTGCCAAAATATCTTGAATGCCAGTTGCGCCAGGCAATATTCGAGTCATTGACAGCAGAGTATGCGGCGCGAAGAATGGCGATGATTGCCGCGTCAGAAAATGCGGAAGAGATAATAGGCGATCTTACGCAGGTGTATAACAAGGCAAGGCAGGAAGCTATTACCAAGGAACTGCTGGAGGTTGTGTCGGGGTCAGAGGCAATGGCAAGCTGATTGTTGGTATGTCACTCTTCATGCTTATGAGTTAAAATATAAAAAGTCAATTGATAAAGGAAAACATAATTGATTTTATGTGATAATATGAAAATTAATGATAATAGTATTGTAAGGAAAGAGAGGTAATTACGTTGAATAAAGGGGAAGTAGTACAAATAATAGGGCCTGTGGTTGACGTAAGGTTTTCCCCAGGGGAGTTGGCTCCCATTCGAAATGCCTTGAAGATCGAGGATAAAAAGAGAAACATCAGCCTTGTCGCAGAGGTGGCACAACACATTGGTAACGATACTGCCAGATGTGTTGCGCTTGCTCCGACAGACGGAATGGTAAGGGGAATTGAAGTTATTGATACAGGGGAACCTATATCAGTGCCTGTAGGCAGGGAAGTACTGGGTAGGATATTCAATTTGCTTGGGGAACCGCTTGACAAGATTGGTGATGTAAAGGCAAAGCAACGCCTTCCTATTCATCGCACGCCACCGTCGTTTGAGGAAAGGGAGGCGGTTACAACCGTTTTTGAGACCGGTCTTAAGGTTGTTGATCTACTCGCTCCTTTTGCAAAGGGAGGAAAGGTTGGACTGTTCGGTGGTGCTGGTGTAGGGAAAACCGTTCTTATCATGGAGCTTATCAAAAGTATTGCCAGTGAGCATGGAGGATTCTCCGTTTTCGCCGGTGTAGGTGAAAGAACGAGAGAGGGAAATGATCTCTGGCTTGAAATGAAAGAGTCGGGAGTTTTGGATAAAACAGTCCTCATGTTTGGTCAGATGAACGAACCTCCGGGTGCGAGATTAAGGGTTGCCTTGTCAGGGCTTACCATGGCAGAGTATTTCAGGGATTCTGAGGGGCAGGATGTGCTCTTATTTGTAGATAACATATTCCGTTTCGTACAGGCAGGATCAGAAGTATCAGCGCTTTTGGGACGTATGCCTTCTGCTGTTGGATATCAGCCGACTCTGTCTAATGAGATGGGAGACCTGCAGGAGAGAATTACCTCTACCAAGAAAGGCTCTATTACTTCTATGCAGGCTATATATGTACCTGCGGATGACTTTACTGACCCTGCTCCGGTTGCAACATTCCCTCACCTGGATTCAACAATATGGCTTTCCAGGCAGATAGCGGAGATGGGTATATATCCTGCTGTTGACCCTTTAAAGTCAACTTCGCGTATACTTGATCCGCTTATCGTCGGAGATGAACACTATACTGCTGCAAGAGACACGCAGAAAGTTTTACAGCGCTATAATGACCTGCAGGATTTCATTGCGATCCTGGGTATGGAAGAGCTGTCCGAAGAAGACAAACTTATAGTGGGCAGGGCCAGAAGGCTACAGAGATTCCTGTCTCAGCCGTTCTTTGTGGCAGAACAGTTTACCGGCATAAAAGGTAAATATGTTAAGATTGAGGATACCGTAAAAAGTATTAAGGAAATTCTTGACGGCAAACATGATCATCTTCCTGAACAGGCATTCTATATGGTCGGTGGCATAGAAGAAGTTGTAGAAAAAGCGAAAGAGATGGAAGCTAAATCGTAATATTTAAACACTCTATTATGAACAAGGTTAATATAAAATAATGGCACAAAGTACTTATAATTTAGATGTAATTACTCCGGAGAAGATAGTCTATAGTAAAGAGGTAACTGCTCTAGTTGCCCATGGGACCAGTGGGCATCTTGGTGTTCTGGCTCATCATACTCCTCTTGTAACATCACTTGAACCGGGTCCGTTTAAGATTACGGAGCCCGGTGAGAAAGTAGTTACAATGACTCTGGGTGGAGGTTTTATGGAAGTCAGAGGGAATAAGGTTGTTGTACTGGCTGATTCTGTTGAAGAACAGTAAATGATCAGGAGGTATAAAATGGTTTTTAATAATCGGTAGCCGCAGGCTTTAGCCTGCGCCCTTCCAGCTTTTCCTCTGCTTCTGATTTTCTTAAATATAGTGGTGCAAGCGCATTAACTTCACAGCGTCTACCATTTTCATATCTTTGCAGGCCTAATCTGGCAACGTTGGCCGCATCAGTAATACTCAGCTTCTGATCCGATAATATTGTAAGCTCTTTTTTTGCGAAAATATGTTTGTAAGGTGTTATGCCATCTCCAAAAATCAAGGTCGATTCAGGAAGGATGTCGATGAGCCTGTCAGGTGAAATAATTAAATAATCTGTAACTTTTTTATATGTATTATTGCTTCTTTCATAAATACACGCATAGACACTCTTTCTCTTTGCATCAATAACAGGACAAATGATTTTTGCGTTTGCGTAATTATCCTTTACATTCTCTACTAATACATCAAGTGTTGGTACGTCAATAACCGGCTTTTCCAATCCGTATGCCAGAGTTTTTGCGCATGTAACACCTATCCTGAGGCCAGTATAAGAGCCGGGTCCTATACTGACGGCAATCAGATCTATATCATTCGGATCCCAGTTGATTTCTTTAAAGATTGATTCTAAAGAAGAGACAATCTCTTTACCGTGGCTCAAGTTTTTGCTATACGTTTTTTTGCAGACGACTCTGTTGGCATCACAGACTGCTATGTTTCCGATAAAACCTGATGTTTCGATACCTACTACTTTCATATTGATCGAGTATAAATATAGCTTTTTTTATGCAGGGTGATTGCTTCACTTTAACCAAAAAGTCCACGAAACACACGAACAAAAAAATATTTGTTTGATATTTCATGATTTTGCAGAGAAAGTATTTTGCTGTATACCGAGGCAAAACTCAGTGGTCAGTATGTCCTGGCCTTGAGTCTTTGTGGATCCACTCCCAATTCTCGTTCATGTAAGACCATGTCTTGCTTCCGTCCGGCCAGAAGTACCAGCCACCGGTAGCGGCAAAGTCTTTCCATTCACCAACATATTTGTTGCCATTAGTAAATATTCGAGTACCTTTTCCATTACACATGCCATCAGCCCATTCTCCGTCGTATTTACCACCTTCTACAAAAGTAAATATACCCTGTCCGTTTTTCTTTCCCTCTTTCCATTCTCCTTCGTATGTACCTAGGTCCGGCATGAACAGTTTTCCCTGTCCATCTCTTTTCCCAAGCGCCCAGTCTCCTTCATATATTACTCCATTTGTAAAAGTATCTGTTCCCTTCCCATGTCTCAAATTGTCACTCCACTCTCCTGTGTAATTGCCACCGTCCGAATATGTATAGGTGCCCTGCCCACTCCTTCTGCCATCCTTAAACTCACCTTTGTATTGAGTGCCATCAGGGTATACTTTCGTGCCTCTACCGTTTTCACAGTCACCTTCAGTGCATTCTCCGTCCTTTCTTTTTTCATCGGCAGCTTTTTCTGTCGATTTCGCTACTGCTTTTTGCTCTGTTGCTGTCCCCTCTGTGTTCGCTTCCGGTTCAGCCCCGAATGTGTCTTTGGTAGTTAAGCAAATATTTAATATCAAAATCACAATTAATAGCGATTTTCTTTTTATTATGTTTGTCAGTACTCTTCTCACAATACAGCTCCTTAAATAAATATGTGTTCATACAAATAGTTTCAGTTTGGTGAATCATACTTTTGCTGTTGATGCTTAAGCCAATAGCCTTCGACCATTCCACCAATTGCACAAAGAACAAGTTTATCGAAAGATAAAGCGGGTTGGTCGGTATCAGATTGGCTGGACTGCCTCAACTCTTCAAGGAAATAGCTTTCATTTACCTGTAAGATATGTTTGTTCTTTTTCAGGAAATCAGCAACAATGATACCTGTTGATTCCATAAACTTACCTTTATTGTTCAGGTCATCTAAAGATGTACAGCTTTTTGTAAAACCCTGCACGCTACAACTGAGAAGGTCACCGATCATTTCCGTAAAGGTCTGGTATGTTTTCTGCCCCTCTCCCATTGTAACGGTAAACTTTCGTCCTTTCTCCGGAAAAGCTACTTTATTAAAAACCTCGACCAATAGATCACCAATATCTACTTCAAGTCCGGCCTTTTCTATTTTTTTTCTCACAAGCTCAAGAACCGTTTTTGTTATATCAGATGGTAAAATGCCTTTGAGCCTGCTCTTAAGATTTTTCATATGTTCAGGCAATATGTCGTTTATCGATTTATCTGAATCCTCTTCGTCGCTTGTGGACAGTCTGGCTGAAAGACCAAGTGTCTGCTGTGCTATCGAAAACCCGACCCTATAGAGTATTGCATGGTTTTTTGAATATTTATTGTCGAGGTATTCGTATACCATTACCGCCAGTCGTTTTGAATCAAGGCCTTTGTCACCATCAGGATCATAATCGTCCAGCACCTTATGTAACTCATCACAACAATCATATTCCTCACGTATCTGCTTTGTGGTCAGGTCCTGATGGGTCCCATACCACATTAAATAGTTTGTTCCCACATTTACAGACAATTCTAAGATTATCTGCAAGTCGGAATCGCTAATGTTATTCACTCTACACTCACCTTTTTAAATTACAGAGACATCAAATGTTAAATATCATATTATTATAAAGGAGTGTTTTTGTTAAGCAATACAAATCATGGTTAATGTAGAAATGAATCTCAACTAAACTGCCAAACAAAGTACTAAACAAAAAAGGAGATTTTATGATATAATAATGCGTTTAGTATTCAGGAATAAATTCATAGAATAACATAGTAATAGTGCTTTTGCTTGTTCTCGGACAGCTTGATTAAAACTGACAATAAAAGTTTTTTGTTTAGCAAGATAGAGATGAAATCTCAAAATGAACTACTCCAGACATTAACAAGAGTGGATGGTAAGCCTTACCCTGCTTATAAGGTTATAAAAGGAGGTTATGAATGCCATGGTTATAAAATGTGGATTGACCATGTCCAGGGAGACCCATTTGCCGTTCCAAGTAAAGCAAGAGTCAGAATCCCTATAAGTACAGCCGGATTCCCTGGAAATACATATCATAATGAGTGTAGGAAAATTGCCTTATGTGATTTTCTGACGAGACGGTTTTATCATTCCATTATAAAACATAATACACAAAGAGAGGGCTCTGGGAAAAGTGGTGCTATAGAAATAGACCGTCCGGGTCAGGAAGTACTAAAAACATCTGCCATGGTAATAGTAAATAATAATATCGAAGCGCGATTTCTGGTTGGACTACCCGCTTTTGGGCGTAAGATCGCCGGCAAAATAGCCGCACGAATGTTCTCGGAAACTATTCCACTGATTGTAAATGAGTCATTGTGTTATGAAAGACTCTCGTCAGACATATTGTATCGCCATATCGAGACCATTGAAGACGCTGAATTTATCAGGGATGGTCTGTCGGGACAGGATTTGATCGCATTTATCGTAGATAATGCTGTGCTCCCCAGAGCAAGTGGTGTTGACCCACGACCACTCAGGTCGGAAGGAGTTATCCATTTCCAGGCTTGTCAATCGATGAGAGTAAGTATGACATTGCCAAATCATGGTGAGGTAACAGGGATGGGCATTCGTAAGGGAGTGACATTGATTGTCGGTGGCGGTTATCATGGAAAATCAACTCTCTTAAGCGCATTGGAGTATGGTGTCTATAACCACATTCCTGATGACGGCAGGGAGTTTGTAGTAACTAATTCTGATGCTGTCAAGATAAGGGCGGAGGACGGACGCAGTATTCAAAACCTGAATATAGACCCCTTTATCTCTAATCTGCCGTTTAATCAGGATACCACGGGATTTTCTACTGCCAATGCCAGCGGAAGTACATCTCAGGCAGCTAATATCCTGGAGGCGCTCGAAGTGGGAGCAAAAACACTTTTACTGGATGAGGACACACTGGCAACAAACTTTATGATTCGTGATTTACGAATGAAGGCCCTTATCGCTAAGGACAAAGAACCGATTACGCCGTTTGTAGAACATGTTCGCAGTCTTTATGAAGAGAAAGGGGTCTCAACCGTGATTGTTATGGGAGGAAGTGGAGACTACTTCAGTCTGGCTGACGCGGTTATAGGGATGATTGAATACAGGCCTCATGATTTGACCTCACAAGCCCATCAAATAGTTAAAGAAAGTCCTGCTATAAAAAGACTGGATACCATATCTCTTTCATTAACACAGCGCATTCCATTACCAAATAAACTGAGTGCGGAGAGAGGTAAAAGGTCGGTGGATATCAAGATAGATGAACTTCTCTACGTGCAATTCGGCATACATAAAGTCCAGGTCAGCGCAGTCGAACAACTTGTACATCCCAGTCAGTTGAGGGCCATAGGCTATGCTATTCACTATGCCAGCCGATATATTGACGGAGAGAAAAGCATAAAAGAAATTTGCCGGTTAGTTTTGGCAGATATTCAAGAAAAAGGGCTGGACTGCTTAAGTGACCGGGAAGCAAGGGGTGATTTTGCTGAATTCAGAAGTTATGAACTTTCCGCTACATTGAACCGATTCAGGGCATTAATGGTAAAGCAAAGAGCCTGACGTGAAACAAACTATAAGCCGGCAGCATCTGGACAACAACGAGAGCATATTAAAGCATATTTTCCTCTTTAAACCGTTTAGTTGAAATGCTATATTAATTCCGGTATTTAAACCCTTTTTCAGAAATTACATACTGGTATATCCTTTACAAAACTTGTACAAAAAGGAGAGAAAGTCATGAATAAAATATATCCAACATTTTTTTGCTTATTAGCAATTACATTAATTTCTCTTGTATTGCTTAGTAGTGGATGTATTAACCAGCCCGAAAGAGTTGTTGTCCTGGATAAAAAATTAAATACCCTGTCCAAAAGCGTTGATGACATAGAGCCGGAAATCAATGTTCTCAGAGATAAGCTTGATACACAACAGTCAGGGATTGGAACTATACTGAACACTCAAAGTACAATTAAAAGCCACCTGGAAGAGGGATTAGCAGAAACCGAAAAGATGATTGATGAGATCAAAAAAAATCTGGTACTCATAGATGAAGATAAAGAGATAATGAAAGCCCAACTTGATGCAGTGGGGCCACAGATACAGGAACTAATTGCTCAAATTGAAGATTTAAGAACTCAGCTGGAAGGATTGGGGGGTCAGTTGCAAAAATTAGAATCTGTTTCAAAACCTTCCGATACAGAAATAAGCCGTACCAATGAGTTATTAGACAGTGCAATTAAATTGTACAGACAAGATAAATTTGAAGATGCTATTTTAAAATGGGAAGAAGTCCTTGCTTATAACCCTGATAAACTTGATGCTGAATTCAACATAGAGATTGCAAAAGACAGGATCAAACAGAAGCAGATACATGCAGAGTTGAAATCATTGCTTATTCAGAGGAAATAGACAAGGCTCAAGTCTTTGTCACGATAAAAACCATCCTTCGGCTCCGTCCCGTGTGACGTCATCCTGAGGGAGTCGAAGTGCTATCAGTATTGATTCTCCATCTATTGTTAATTTACTTAAGAAGAAGGTTTACGTATAAGAAAGTTTTCTTCCAGTTCCTTATATTTCTTTATGTTAATGAGCTCTTTGTAATCTTGAAATGATGAAATGTTCTCAAAGCCGGAGGTGGTACCATTCTCTTTGAGAAAGCGAAAGCAATCTTCAATTGCCCTGGTTGCGGCAAACAGTCCGGATAGTGCAAAGACTCCTATTTTGAAACCATTTTCTTCCAATTCTCTTGCATTAAGGCAGGGAGTTTTTCCTCCTTCTATCATATTTGCTAATAGCGGCTCATTGGGGAGCGCTGATGGTATCTTCTTGAGTTCTTCTTCTGTTTGAGGTGCCTCAATAAAGATGATATCTGCACCTGCCTCATAATATGCTTTGCCACGCCTGGTTGCTTCCTCCAGGCCCAATTCAGCACGTGCATCCGTTCTTGCAACTATTACCAGTCCACTCTCTCCACTGGCAAATCTGGCTGCACGTATTTTCTCTACATGCTCTTCCATGGTGATGACATGTTTGCCATCAAGATGGCCACATCTCTTTGGCCACATCTGGTCCTCCAGAATAACACCTGCAATTCCAAGATTGACAACATCCTTAATTGTACGTACAACGTTGACAGGATTTCCATAGCCTGTGTCAATATCGGCAATAAGAGGTATATTTACGGATTGAGAAATATTCCCTGCAGCATTCAGCATTTCAGTAGCTGTTAACAGACCATAGTCAGGATAGCCGAGGAGTGACCCTGAGATACCAAAACCGGAAGTAAACAATACCTCAAAACCTGTCCTTTCTGCTATTTTGGCTGATAGGCAATCATACACACCCGGACTCAATATTATGCCCGGTTCCGCTAATCTTTTACGAAGCAAATTGCTTTTGTTCATTTTTTTCAATTTTAGACAGGATTAACCGGAAGTACAAGATAATTACTCTTTCCAGATTCAATCTTGCCCGCCTATATCTATTCGGGCAAGCAGACTGAACCAAAACATTTTAAAACAAGGACAAACAAGTTCCCGCCCGCCCTTACCGTTCGGACGGGGTCCATACCATCCAGGTAGATCTTTTTCTAACATATCGTACTGTGCTCACACCATTGACATCTTTGATCTCTCAGTTTTTTAAACACTCCATCCTTATGTGTTATGAAAAAGTTATCCAGGGTTGAATCCAGTTCTCTGCATGCTTTTTCCGTCGTATCTACTACTACGTATTTATCCGGTATAAGGAAGTAGAGTATGGTTTCATCCACCTTCTTTCCATAAATTGTTTGCAACGCTCGGGCGTAAAGCTGCATCTGGAGTTGATAAAGTTTTACTTTATCCGGTATTTCATCAATGGTTATATCATTTGCCTTGTAATCAATAATTTTTAATACGCCTTTTTTATCAAAAAAGAAAAGATCTATCTGCCCCCTTATATGATTGTTCCGGTGGTTAAAAATAAATGATTTTTCACGTTTACACTGTTCACTTGAGAGAACTTCTTTCCCTATATTGCTATTGTAGAATGATTTTACCCAATTTGCGATAAGGTCTACGCTTTTCTGATTTTTATACGGAGCATAGACACATAGTTCTTTTTTGATATATTCATTGAGATTGTCTTCCGGGAACTCATATTTCTTAAAGATGCTGTGTACGATATTTCCCAGCTCCTGTCCAGGTATTTCATCATCATTCAGTCTGTTTTCATCTTCTTCAACGGAATGTGGGCGATCCATGTTTTTTTCTCTTAATCCCTGCAGGCCAAGAATGGAATTGAGATAGTATAGCTGCGGACAGAAGTGAAACTTGAGCAGCTCTGTAACTGAGTATACATAGTGACGGTTATCAATCTCTGCATTATAGTTAATTCTTGATAAAACCCTTTTTCCTGTTTCTACAATCTTTTCTGAAGGTGATGGAGTATCGATTTTATTGCATGCTGCTATCTCCCTTCTATGTTGAGTCATAAGTTTTAGCCTTTTTCCTGTTTTCAGTTTGCTCTCCTCTTTTTGGGCAGACGGTCTGTTTTCTCCCTTTATGCACGTATGTTTCACCTCGATCAGGCGTGATGAATCCAGTCCGAGTTTTATGGTTTTCCGCTCATCTTTAGATTCATCGTTCAGGTCAAGGGAGGCAGAGATGTAGTTATACCAGTTCCCTTTGTCACTGTCTCCTCTGGATCTGCTTTTGCTTATTCCCCCTGACAGTATCAAGTGTTCCTGTGCCCTTGTCATAGCAACAAAGAGCAGCCGTTTTGACTCTTGTAACTCTTTTTGTGTTATTTCATCGTTAATCTGTTCATAACTAAGAGGTATTTCCGCTTCATTGGTTGATGGGTTAAGTATCTTAAAGCTGATTCCATGGTCCTTTGAGTATACTAAATAGTCTGAGGACCTTGTATTGTCTCTGTCAGTATCGGCAACAATAACAACCGGGAATTCCAATCCTTTCGCTGAGTGTGTTGTAATCATTTTAACAACATTATCCTCCTCAGATTCTATAGGTGCTTCGGATTCTCTGATCTCCCTGAATTTATAACTATTTACAATCTCAATAAAATCTTTTAATGCCAAAGGTTCAAACTCTTCCTGGTTTTTACATAACTCTACCAGCTTTCTAAGGTTTGCATATCTCTTTTTTCCATTTGAGAAAAGAAGCATTTTTGTTTGAAATTCGGTTTTCCTGAGGATGAAGGAGATAAGTTTCCATAATGAGGTTCGGGGTTTAATATTGTGTACTTCATTCAGTAATTGAACAAATTGGATAATCCTGTCCCTCGAATCTTTTTCGATCTCTTTTATAGAATCAACGACATTCAGGGATTGGTAAAGCAGGTGTTTCTGATTAGAACTATGAGCGTGGTCTGCTAACTTGAAAAGGACATCATCATCTATCCCGACAAACGGAGACTTCAGGACTGCCGCCAGGTTTATCTCGTCAAGGGGTGATTCAATAACCTTTAAGAGGTTAATCAAGTCCGTAATCTCTGTTGTATTATAAAACCCCCTTCCACTCACAACATAATAGGGTATATCAAGATGCGAAAAGCTGCGTTCGTAGAGCTTAATGTCTTTTGTACTGCGGAATAGGATAGCAATGTCCCTGTAGGAGATATCTCTTTCATGCTCTCTTTTGTTTGTTATCTTGATCTCGCCTGAGTCAACAATCTCCTTTATCCGTTTTGCAATCTCTATGGATTCCCATTTTCGAGCCCCAATCTTATCTTTCCCTTCGGCAACAATTATCTCGATTGATGGGAGAGACTTCTCGGAGAATTCTGCTCCCGGTTTTAGTTGAGTGTTCTCAACCACCCGTTTTTCCGCTCCTTCCTGCCCGGCCATGCAGTTCTGACTGTCGTAAGGAGGGAGTGAAAGTCCTGGAGTTTTTTTATACGGAGAAGCAGTACTATCCTTGCTGGTCAAGTTTTTCGGCCATAATTCTTTAAATATATGGTTTATGCAATCCAGGATCTGTGGTCTGCTTCGGAAGTTTTTATTCAGGCTTATTAAAGATTCGGAATCTATTTCATTCTGAATGTCCTGAAATATCTCAACATCCGCGTTCCTGAAGCCATAAATGGATTGTCTTGCGTCTCCTACTATAAACAGATTATCTTTGCTTCTTATGAGATCAATTATCTTTTTTTGTAATCTGCTTATATCCTGAAATTCATCTACTAATATGTGCTTGAATTTTCGTTTTATTTCGTTTGCTATGTGCTCTCTGTTTTCCAGTAACTCTATTGTTATTACTTCAAGGTCGGTAAAATCGATGAGGCTCTCTGCCTTTTTCTGCTCTGAGTAAGCAATGCTGAAATTTAAGAGAAAGTTCCTCAGCATTATCTTGTTGTATATTGAATAATCTTCAACGATTGATGCTATTAGTGTTTTCAATTCGTCGCGTAAGTTGCTCAAGATTTTTTTTACGTCTTTTGAAACCTGCAGGTTTATGGAAGAGTGAATGGTTTTCACTTTGTTCAACAATGCAAGGGCAATGTCGCCTCTTATGGATTGTTCGTTAGTATCAATTGAACTTCCAGTGGATTCTGCTTCTTTTGTTTCCCCTCTTTGTGCCCGTCTGAACGGCATGGCCGGGCGGGAAGGAGGGGAGAAGGGGTGGTTTTCTTCTTTGCCGCAGTATAGCTTATCTATTTCACTTTGTATGTGTGAGGTCTTCCATTGTTCTAAAACGTATTCTACTTTTTCGCTTGTTTTAGGTGTAAGTTTGCTCTCTGAGTAGATATGCCTGATCTCTTTTATCAACTCTTTGCTCTTGTTATAAGAACCTGAAATATCTGATGACAAATCATTAAAGTTTACCGTTTCTTCAATCGGCACACACGCGTTCCTGATTTTCTCATAGAGCTGCATCAGGTTTTCTTTGAAAGACTTAAGTCCGCTCGTTTTTGAATCTGTTTGCTTCCAGAAGATTTTATTCAGAAATGCATCAAGAGTTTTTTCATCTGTTTGCGCCTTAAGGGTGTTTTCCAGCGCACGCTCTTTCAACCTGTCGGCTTCGAGTTCATCCATAACACGAAATTGGGGATCCAACGCTGCTTCTATCGCATTTTCTCTGAGTAATCGAGCACAGAAACTATGGATGGTAGAGAGATATGCAAACTCTATCTCCTGTCGCTCCTTTTCCATTCCTTTCCGTTCGAACAGACCGGCAGCCCTTATCTTCATCTCATTTGCAGCCTTTTCCGTGAAAGTGAGAGTGAGGATTTCATTTATTGATGCCTGGCGGGTAGTTACAATGTTAGCAAATCGCTCAATGAGAACACGCGTTTTTCCTGAGCCAGGACCGGCGACAACACATAAATCCCTGTCCGTTGTTGTAACACCTTTTATCTGAGAATATGTTAGTTTGTCTGCCATTAGTCAATTTTTATTCGTAACTTGTAATTCTTCACGTGAAGACGAAGAGGTGATATGTTAAAGCATCACATTTTTCCAGGAATGGATATAATGCTATCTTTTTCCTGGTAATATAATAACGAAGAAAACAAAACTCAAAAGAAAATAATTCTTTCCTCTGCGTGAAAATTTCTTCAAATATGAAGTTTTCTGCATTTTCTGTTTTTTCCACCTTTGATCTCCATTGCGAGCCTGGTGCATGGCAAATAATAATTCCTTGCAGAATTTTTTCTGCCTGCTCTAAGTAAAAGAATTAATAAGATTTAGGTGTGTATTGAAGTATATATAGAACTTGACACAAATAATGCCTTTGGATATATTTAGAACACGAAAAAAACTTAAATGAGAAGAAACTATGGCAACTAAAAAAGCGTGGGGAGGAAGATTCAAAAAGAAAACAGCTTCTTCGGTCGAATCATTTACTGAATCGATATCGTTTGATAGCCGTTTGTACAAATACGATATTGAAGGGAGCATAGCGCATACTACAATGCTGGCGAAATGCAAACTGTTAACGACCGGAGAGAAAAATGCGATTATCAAAGGCTTAAAAGGCATCCTGAAAGATATTGAAACCGGCAAGTTTAAGTTCAAGGCAGAACATGAAGACATACACATGAATATTGAGTCTGCCCTGGTCAAGCGGATAGGTGATGTAGCAAAGAAGCTTCATACGGCCAGAAGCAGAAACGACCAGATATCTCTGGATTTGAGACTTTGGGCCCGGGATCAGATTCAGGAAATAATAACGATAATTCTCAACCTGCAGCAGGAGATTGTTACAAAAGCTAAACCCGTATGGAATGGTATATTGCCGGGTTTTACACACCTTCAACATGCTCAACCTGTCCTGGTCGGACACTACTTCCTGGCTTACGTAGAGATGTTTGAACGGGACCGTACGAGATTGGTTGATTGTCTGAAACGTCTGAATCAATCTCCGATTGGTGCTTGTGCTCTGGGTGGTACGACACTTGATACAAATCCTGAAATTACGAGTAAGCTCCTTGGCTTTGCTTCTACTTTTAATAACAGTCTTGATGTTGTAAGCGATAGAGACTTCTGCCTGGAATATGCTTCAGCGTTGTCTATTATTTCAATGCATCTCTCAAGATTTTGTGAGGAGTGGATTATCTGGTCAAGCCAGGAATTTGATTTTCTGGACATTGACGACTCCTATTGTACAGGCTCCAGCATTATGCCGCAGAAGAAAAACCCGGATATACTTGAACTTATCAGGGGCAAATGCGGCCGTGTGTACGGAAACCTGTTCTCTCTGCTTACTTTAATGAAAGGGCTCCCGCTCTCCTATAACAGGGATATGCAGGAAGATAAAGAGCCGATATTTGATTCGTCCGACACGGTGAAGAATTGCCTGTCTATCCTTAAAGAGTTGATAAACAAGACCGCTCTGAAGCTTGAAAATATGGAGAATAGCTGCAGAAAAGGGTTTCTGGATGCTACGGTTTTAGCGGAATATCTTGTTGAGAAAGGTGTTCCCTTCCGGGAGGCACATGAGATTGTCGGTAGACTGGTTGGGGTATGCAGCAAAAACGGTAAGGAGTTGAGTGATGTCAGCCTGGAGGATTTTAAAGGACATTCGTCTTTCATTGGCAAAGATGTTTACAGGGTTCTGGGTGTGAAGAATTATATTAAACAATTTAAAAGTCACGGTTCGACTTCTCCCGGGTCTGTAAAGAAGCAGATTAGTGCGTGGGAAAGAAAACTTAAAAAGTTAATGGCTTGTTAAATACGGGGTTGCCTACATAAAAAACGTAGTCCTCTCTTTCAAGAGGACTGTCGTTAGAATAGTGAAATCAGGCAGGTTGCTGGATAAAATGAAGTTTCATTGCTATTAATAATTTAACCCGGTGTTCTTTGTGAACACTGAGGTGGATTTATGAATATGGAGAAGAGGATGACGACTAGTTTTGATTTTTTTAACTACCTGAATAATGAATTATATTGCGAAGACGTAAAGGTAAAAGAGATAATAGAAAAAGCAGGATCCCCGGCATATATTTACAGCAAAAATTCTATCCTGGAACATTTTATTGAAATCAGGGATGCGTTTGAAGAGGTAGATCCTCTTATATGCTTCTCTGTTAAAGCCAATTCTAATTTGTCAGTTATTAAGGTGTTGGCTGATGCAGGTTCCGGGTTTGACGTCGTTTCCGGAGGTGAGCTATACAGGGTACTGAAAGTAGGTGTCAGCCCGGACAAAATCGTCTTTGCAGGAGTAGGTAAAACGTCTGAGGAGATTAAATACGCATTGGAAAATGATATCTTCATGTTCAATGTTGAGTCTCCGGCAGAACTGGCTAATATTGACAGGATAGCAGGGTCCATGGGGAAGAGAGGGAGGGTTGCTTTGCGAATCAACCCTGACATTGACGCCAAGACCCATGACAAGACAACTACAGGTAAGAAGGAGAACAAATTCGGAATTGACTTTGAAAGCGCCAGTCAGTTAATAAAGAATATCGATAATTATAAAAATATAGATCTCAAAGGTATACACGTACACCTTGGCTCACCGATTTATTCAACCGGGCCCTATGTACAGGGCCTTGAAAAAGTATATAAATTTGTCCAGGAAACGCTTGATGAGAAGGGTAAACAGGGTATTGAATACGTCAATATTGGAGGTGGATACTGTATGTCGTATACGGGTGAGAAGGTGAAAAGGCCGCGTGATTATGCAGCAGATATTGTGCCCTTAATAAAGAAACTCGGTTGTAAGGTTGTAATGGAACCCGGGAGATTTATTATCGCGAATGCGGGGATACTGTTGACCAGAACAACCTATATAAAGGTTGCTACCTGGGGGAAGAAATTTGTTATCTGTGATGCGGCAATGAATGACCTTGCCCGTCCATCCCTATACGATGCCGTCCACAGGGCCTGGCCTGTGAAAACCGATGTGCCTATGCCGGAAGTAGAGCTTCCGGGGGAAGAGAAAGGTTCGGATAAAAGATTGGAGTTGGTAGATATCGTAGGTCCTGTATGTGAGAGTAGTGATGTTCTCGCAAAAGAGCGGTGGTTTCCCGATGTAAAGGAGGGTGATCTGATTGCCTTCTTCAGTACCGGTGCATACGGCTTTACCATGAGTTCCAGTTACAACACAAGGCCGCGTACATGTGAGATATTAGTAGACGGTGATAGTTTTTCGACTGTCAGGAGAAGAGAGACATATGAAGACTTGATTACCGGTGAGAAAGAGTTTTTGGACTGATGAGTAAATTATATAAATTAAGAATTTTTTTGAGATGAAAAATGAGCTGGGATTGTCCACATCTGACACGTGATTATTATTGTAACCGGCTGAGAATTAAATGTGATCCATCATGCAAGGGTTGTGTTCTTTATGGAAAGGTAACTCCCCTGACAGGATCTCTCGCTGATACTACACAAAAAGAGAATAAGAGAATGATTCGAAAGGATAACTGATCTGTTGTTGCCGGTTCACACTTGTAGATTGAACCGAAACGTGTAGGTACAGGCAGCAAACCAGAATCAACCATGAACATTGCCCCCTGATAATGGATATATGAAAATCCAGAATCTCTAAATTCTTCAATTCCTTAATTATTAAATGACTAGCATTGCCTCTGCAATCTCTTTTGCCTTCTGCTCTCCATAGAGCTCCTCTACCAGTTTCAGGGCAAATTCCACAGCTGTTCCGGGGCCGCGACTTGTTATGCAGTTTTTATCAACTACTACCCGTGAATCAATAGAATCTGAATTCTCCAGTTGTTCTGCAAAGCCAGGATACGCAGTTGCCTTTCGATCTGCCAGTAGACCGTGATGATGCAATACTACAAATGGAGATGCACAAATTGCAGCATACAGTTTGCCTTCCTCTTGCTGACGCTTCAACATTTTCACCAACTCTTTAGAGTCACGTAGATGTTCTGCACCGGGCATGCCGCCAGGCAAGACAATCAGATCATACGAATTATTAACACATTCTGAAATTAATTGGTCCGCGATCAGTTTCAAACCATTTGAAGCAGTAATCTGTAAAGCGCAGACAGAGGCAACTGTCACCGTAGCGCCTGCTCTACTCAAAACATCTACAATACTCGCAGTCTCAATATCTTCACTGCCATCTGCTATTGGGACAAGGACATTCTTTGCCATAATATATTCCTTCCTGAAATGTAATAAATAAAAGAAATTATTCTCTCCAATTACTAAGTTCCTGAAATTATAAAAGAAAAAAACAAATTATCCAAATGAGAATTTATTTGCATCTTCTATAATTACTGTCTAACATCAAAGAAGATAGTTTTTTTAAATTCCTCTCAATAGAGAGAAAAAAGCAACCGTATCCTCGTTTTTCAAACGGATCTCTAATATGCCAGTTTGGGAAACGGACTACATATTTCAATGGATGGATAATACCTGATTTTATTGTATCAGCAAGCTGGTTTAAACTTTGTACTTAAAGTGCAAGGCTCTTAGCTATCGTTTTATTCATGACAGTGTTGAATTTGACTCCTGTCATTCTCGTACCCGCCCGGGCGAATCCGTTCGCCAGCCCGACGTGCATTCTGGCGGGAACAGGAAAACGGGAATCAAGAGAGTAAGGAAAGCCTGGATTCCCGATCGAGTCGGGAATGCCAAATAAAAAGGTTAATGTATTTCATAAAACGAAAGGGGCTTTCAGTGTATAGTGGTTTAGTTTTCCTGAATTTCCCGCTTTCCTCAGTGGTTAGAATTTAACTATTAATACGAAAGGAGGCAAAAATGTCTAATTATTACCATAAAAAGATAATAAGCAAACTGGCAGTAATCGGAATTGCGGTCTTTCTTGGAATAACGATTTCTGCACATAAAGAAATTTATGCGGGAAAGAAGGAAGGGCATGGTGTTGATAACGTTACAAAGCTGAAGTATGCGGACCCCGTTAAAGATATTCACTTGTACTTGTGTGCGTTTCATATTGCCAAGAACAATCCGGAGTTTGAGGTAGAGGCGCACCACTATTGTTCAATGCGCAGCCTCAAACTGGAAAAAGGAGACCTCCATCAATGTGTAATATATGATTCCAAAGAAGCGCCAGCTAAACTCCTTGGCATAGAATATATTATCAGTAATGATACGTATCAGAATCTGCCGCATAATGAAAAAATGTATTGGCATCCTCATGCATATGAAATAGTATCAGGGCAACTTATTGTACCTGATCTGTATGATATGGGAGATATAGCGCTTGAGGGATTTTTAAATACATGGGGGAAAACATTTCATACATGGCCCGATCCGGATACAGACATACCGATGGGTGCGCCTTTATTAATGTGGTCTGCAGGTGCTGATGGCCAGATCAGTAAAGAGCTGATTGATAAACGTGATAAGCAGTTTGGCGTTTCAACAGAAAAGCTCCGTGAGCGTAGGAGGATGTATCGCTATGAAGTGCCAAATGTTGACCTTCCAAAATCAGTTGGAGAACTCGGTAGGCAATGGACTAATAAGGGGCTGGATAAACCGCAAAAGTTAAAATAAGAACCACTCAATTTCAGGATAGTTTATGGAGACAGTTTACGCGACCTTTGAAGATGCAGAGAAAGTTCTTCTCAAAGAAGATGAGGATACTCTTCGAATTATTTTTACCCGCCATGGCAGGACACATTTGAATGCCGATAGAATATTTCAGCCATGGACACCGGAGGGCGATCAATTAAGCCCTGAAGGCGTGACTTCAGCTAGAAATTTAGGAAAAAAGCTTAATAACATTTCGATAAAAAAAATTTATTCGAGTGACTGGCATAGAGTAATACATACGGCTCAATTAATTAATGAAGAACGGAATCAGCCATTGCATGAAATACTGATCTCAAGAGGCCTGAGGGATTTTAATTTCGGGGAATTATGTGGTTTGTCCGTGACAGAAGCGGACCGTCTATTCCCTGAACTGACTGAGTTGAGGGCGAAAAGCCTTTATAAGTTTAAGGCTCCCGGAGGTGATATTTTTTTCGATTTTTACAACGGAAAAAAGAAAGAGTTAATAAGAATTCTCAGTGAAAACAGTAAGGGTAACATCCTGGTAGTTTCACACGCTTATGTTACAAAATGTCTGATTATGGCCGCACTTGATCTTACTCTGGAAGAGTATGCCAATAAAATAAATATTATGAATACTTCCCTCTCGATAGTTGAACTTAAGGGGAGAAGAATTCCCGGCAGATTGCTGGTGTTAAACTATAAATAGATGGAAGGTTAATAATTGAGCGATAAAGGGCTTTAAGGATTTAGAGGTTTGCGGATGATCAATTAACATTGAGCGGAGGAACACTTTTGATTGTAAGTGCAAGTAGAAGAACAGACATTCCTGCCTATTATGCTCAGTGGTTTATTAATCGAATACGTTCCGGCTTTTGTACCGTTCCAAATCCTTTTAACAGAAAACAGTGCTCCCGTGTCTCTCTCCGCCCCGAAGATGTTACAATCATTGTCTTCTGGACAAGAAATCCGCAACCCTTGATCCGATATCTAGAAGAACTGAATCAACTTGGCTACCGGTACTATTTTCAATACACGGTTATGAATAATCCGCGACTCATTGACACCACGACACCATCTCTATCGTCTTCACTGAAAGTATTTAAAAAGCTGTCTGGCCTTATCGGGTCTGAAAAGGTTATCTGGCGTTATGACCCTGTTATAATAAGCAATAGTACAGATATCGATTTTCATATTGAAACATATAAACGGATTGCAGAAACCCTGAGAAATTATACTAAACGGTCTGTAATCAGCCTGCTGGATTTTTACCCTAAACTGACAAAACGGTTAAAGTTGTTGAAAGATAATGGCGTGAAAATAGTTGATTGCAATAAAACAAGTGATAAGCGATTTGATAAGTTTATGTATACATTAGCTGGCATTGCAGAACAGAATAAGATGGAGGTTGTCAGTTGTGCTGAAGATCCGGATTTAAAAAGATATAATATACAGCCCGGTAAGTGTATAGATAACAATTACATAGAAAAAGTGTTCGGGATAAATGTCACTCACAAGAAAGATCCGTCTCAAAGAAAGTCATGTGGGTGCGTAGTAAGTAGAGACATTGGTGTGTACAATACCTGTTTGTCCGGCTGCCAATACTGTTATGCTACCAGTAGTTTTGAGAAAGCGAAGGCTCTGCACAAAAGCCATACTCCGGATTCCGCATCTATGGTAGATTACGGTGATTAACATAACCGTCTGTTACAGCCATGGCCATGCTTTAATCAGGATAGTATACCCAGCCGCTCCAGTTACAATGGCATTAACAATGGTCCAGTAACCAGTAGCCTTTGTTATTTTTATACGCAGGCTTAGCAGGAGAAAGAACATGAACCACAGGCTTGCCCACATCAACCAGAGTACGAGCATGCCCTTATCCGGTAAAGTGGTGAATGCGGTTGGCACCGCTACCACAGTAACCAGCAGGCAATACCATCCTAATCCATCATCCTCCAGACTCCATATTGAGTTGATACCTACCCATAAGTAGGTGAATCCGAACAGAAGAGACTGCATTGCATGAAAATATGGTGTAATCCCTTCTCCATGGAGCAGTACGGTCCTTATCGCACTGGTAACAATGAGTGTGCCGGTAAATAGATTCATGGGGATAACATGGATAGCCTTAAGTTTTCCAAGTGTTTTCAGACCATTCATAAACAATACAAAACCGACATATACCAGTGCAGCGCCTAACATTCCCATAAAAACACCTCAACCAATTTATTAAAACATTTCGAAAATAAAAACACACACATTTGTTTCTGTATGGTAAAAATAATGAAAAGGAGATGATTACATATACAATTGGATATCAAAAGATAGATCAATTGAAAAAAACGGAATGGAATTATAGATAAAAAATATACAAAAGGCAAGTAACAACGGAGCGGCACAGGATAATACGGGTGAGTGGCGATGCTATTCCTTCTTCCCGTCTCTTACACTCTTTGCTTTCAGGTATTCCCTCAAAACTCCAATACCAAAGACAACAATGCAGATACCGATCGTTACAAAGCCGAGCCATTTGCCAAACTTCTTGAGTTTTATCTGTAAAGGCGACAGCTTCTCTTCCGCCTCCTGTACCATATCAGCGATTCTACCTATTTCCATGTTCTGATATGAGAATTAGTAATGTTATAATATACATATTGACAGAAATATATTGTCTTTGTAACTTAAGATTTAGGAATATTCAATGTTGATACTATTTCTTTATAGGTAAAAAGTAATTTCAATCAATTTGAGACTTATAAAATGGCAAAGATCGAGTTTTTTACTTCAGAAAGCGTGACAGAAGGCCACCCTGATAAAATTTGTGACCAGATAAGCGATGCAATACTGGACGCGTTATTGAAGCAGGATAAGAATGCGAGGTGTGCCGCAGAATGTCTGACAACAACAGGGCTCGTAATAGTTGCAGGAGAGATTTCGACAACGGGTTATGTTGAAATCCAGGATATTGTGAGAAGTACTCTCAGGGAAATTGGTTATACTAACCCTGAATTCGGAATTGATTGTGATGATGCCGGTGTAATGGTGAGTGTTCATGGCCAGAGTCCGGATATTGCACAAGGAGTAAATGAAGGTATCGGAAGGGAACAAGGCGCCGGTGACCAGGGTCTGATGTACGGATTTGCCACTAATGAAACTGATGAACTGATGCCATTGCCCATAATGATGGCACATAAGCTGGCAATGCGACTTGCTTATGCCAGGAAAGGGGGGATTCTAAAAGACCTTGGTCCTGATGGAAAGACCCAGGTCTCCGTGGAATACCATGATGGAAAGCCTGTCAGACTAAGCGCTGTTGTTATAGCCCAGCAGCATATTGACGGGACTTCGGAAGAAGAGTTAAGGAATGGCATTGCCGAGCATGTAATCAGGCCCGTTTGCGGTAACTTTCTGGATGATAAGACAAAGATCTACATCAATGCTACAGGAAAGTTTGTAATTGGCGGACCTGAAGGCGATACCGGTTTGACTGGCAGAAAGATAATCGTAGACACTTACGGCGGTCTGGGAAGGCATGGCGGTGGAGCTCTCTCCGGCAAAGATCCGAGCAAGGTTGACAGATCAGGGACATATGCTGCAAGGTGGATTGCAAAGAACATTGTTGCTGCCGGACTGGCTGATAAGTGTGAAGTGCAGGTAAGCTATGCAATTGGAATTCCTGAACCTACATCTATAAATGTTGATACATCAGGTACAAACAAGATACCGGAAGTGAAGATTGTAGAGCTTGTCAAAAAACACTTTAACCTTAATCCCGGGGAAATCATCAAAAGGCTTGACCTGTTGAAGCCTATCTATAAAAAAACTGCAGCTTACGGTCACTTCGGAAGAAACGATCCGGATTTTACATGGGAAAAGACGGATATTGCAGATACTCTCAGGAAGGAATCCGGATTGTAGAAAGAAGTTAATAGTGCCTTAAATAAGAGGGCACAGTTTGAACAATTTAGGCCTTTAAATCATCTCTATCCACGTCAGCTGCTTTTAACTTTTTTCTTCCTTGTCTCTTCAATTAATTTTACTTGAAAATTATTGTAATTATAATCCTCCGCCCTCTCTATGAAACATCAAGAATTTTTTCTCATGTTATATTATTTTTCTCACTTGTTTCATAATGCTACAATTTTTTTGCTGCCTGGATAAACTGGTAGATAATTATGATTTTTGCCTATATCTCGCATAAGTAGCTATGTTAAAAAGAGATACATGGTGGCATCGTACAGGCTTACCACTCCCGGATTGACATTTCAAGGCTATGGTACACCAATTGCTATAATAGCCCAACCAAGGTTAGATACTTTTTCTGTTTGGAACCTCTATTTTATGGAAATTTGAATCGTCTTTACATTTTGTATAGTATAACTATGTCAGAAAAAATATTACAGCATCGAAATTACCAGCAGGATGGTTTGTTCGCGGAAGAAAACCATTCAGCAGCTTCAGGAAAGGCATCAACAGGCATATCAAGAAAAAATTGGGAAATGTCTTACCGGAAATGGAAGCTGCTTGTAATCCTGGCAAGGTTGCGCATTAGATTCCATACAAAGAGAGGTTTTTCTTTTTTAAACGTCATTGGTAAATGTGGATATTGTATAGAGTTTAAATCAAATTGCTTTAATTGTAATCTCTACAAACAAAGTCTCTGTTGTTCAATTAACAATCTGACAAAAGAGAAAAGAGAGAAGACCGTGCTGTGGAAATACCTGAACGTTATGCAGAAAAGTGTTAAAAACTATAATATAAAAATTGACTGGCAGAAAGATGTATTAGCTTACGCAATCGGAATGAGAGACGCGATAAAAAAAGACAAACCGAAAAGACGGATCAATCATAGTTCACTATTCTACAAATCTTCTTTCCGAAAGCTGTTTAATCCAATATTATAAGTACAGATATTCATGAGTTCATATAAGGAATGAATTGTTTCTTGCTTTTTGGAGTGCGGTAACTGCATCTCTGTTTATCGGGTGTCACTGCTATAAATACTCATGAAGCCGGCCTGTCATTAGTCGGGCAGGGATGATGCACTGCATATTTCACTCACTTTTTAACTCTTTTTCTTCCTGGTCCCTTTAAGGGCAAATGCCTTTACGTCACCCGCGTTTAATTCTTCGTCCTCCACGAAGAACTCATCCTGAAACATCCACCATCTTTGATTAACATCTGCTGCTTCCATAACTTGTATCGGGTCACTGCTCTGCAGTTCCAGTAACTTATTATATTTTGCCTTTGACAGAGGGGGCTTACTGTATTTTTTTTCGGAAGTGAATTGGTATTTCAGGGAAACAATACCGACCTCAAGAAATTCAGCTTTTTTATCTCTTTTTAACATATGGGTAAACTCCGGACTTTCTGACAGATTAATTAAGACACAATCATGCAAAACAGACTGAAGAGGAACATACCATTTTTACCTCAATATTTCTAGTTGTAAATTTGATGTGAGCTGTCGTAGAGAAAAAACAGGTCCACCGTAGGGAAGCCAGGAGGTCTGAGAAGAAAAAATGTAGTCACTAAGGCAGGAACACAAATTTCCTGCCCGAAAGGCAGGTCAGGCGGGCACGAATTAACACTAAAAGAGAAAAGGGAAAATTAACCACGAAAAAACGGATCAATACTGTAGTCAATGAAAAAATAACATTCTCGCAAAGCTTGGCAGTGAACAGTTCTTTCGCCTTCCTGTCCCATGGGTGCGCGGATCTCCCTTTTTGTCTATTTGCCTTTGAACTTTGGAATTAAAAAGAAATTCCCTTTTCTTAATAACTTCGGTATTTATTTATACTATAGTCGCTTATTGTCACACCAGTCCGGGCATTCACCAGAGTTGTTCTGTGTCCGGTATTGATTGCTTCTGCACCACAAAATCAGGTTATAACGCTCACCACTGGTAATATCGTTCGCTCCATGCCGGTGTAGACCTCTATGTAAAAGGGCTCGGCCGATTTTATGCTCAATTTCGACTTGTTCCTGTGTTAATGCGGATGACGAATATAATATTTGCTGACACATACGGCACAGCAATCCGTTAAAATAGATTGTGCCATTGGTAAATTCTCTGCCCAGACACACATTGAAGGTGACATCACTATCGTCGGAATGAAAGCCGAGAGACTCATCTTTCCCCATTTTATATTCCACAACAAATCCGTGATGCTCGTCGAGTGAGCCTCCTCCGGTATCATTGAACAACAGTGTTGATAACGGAGAGATGTATTCAGTCATAAGTCGGTTAAGAAAAGAGTCAAAACCAAAATCATCAAGAACGGCTCCGTAGTTATTCATACTGTTTGGTCTGTTAATGGTAACCTGCTGTTTTTTGCACCAGGCTTCAAACCACATAATTTCCTCTATTAATTGACTGCAGAATTCCGCTTTCAGGACATCGAATGAATAGATACCCGGATACTCTTCATGTAATATCTGCTGGAGTGCCTCCCGTGTATTAAGCTCTATCGCCTGTAAAAATGATGGAACGAAGATATCTGTGTTTAAAGTATAGAGATGGGTATACAGGGGGGTATAGTTGAGCTTTACAAAGCTGCGGTACTCTTGTTGCATCTCACAATATGCATCAAACTCTTTCGTCATTTTAATTCCTTAATCCTTCACACGAAGGATGCAAAAAACTTAATTCGCTAAGGAATGCAGGAACTAAGGGAAAAAATACATGATAAAACATTGGGTTTTAAACCCTTCCTATAACTCTTGCTTTCCTGAGATTTATCATTTGTTGCGTTGTCATTTTGTTATTCAATCCATCTGGTTTTTAGCAGTGTATATCTTTGCTCTATTAAAGCAGGAATTGAATCGTTTGTCAGTAGTCAATCTTTAATTTAATTTCCATTTGTGCTTGAACAGAAATGGTTAAAGTGAAATAAAGTTATGGTGGCCAAGGAATTAATATTGAGCTTTGAGATCACGATTTAACAGTTATTGCAGCTTTTCTTCGTGTCAATTCGTGCCCGCCTGACCTGTCTTTCGGGCAGGAAATTCGTGTCTTCCTGCCTTAGTGGCTCAATTTTTTTGTCTTCCGCGTTTTTTCCTATAATATTGCTTTTTCTTTTCTTTGCGCTCATAGTGCCTTAGCGTGAACTTTATTTGTCTTTTTTGTGGCCATTATTGTTTTTTGTGTTAATTCGTGTCTAAAAAAATCTCTCTCTTTACCGATAATTAAATTAACAGGATCATAGAGAAATTCAGAAGAGATTAAAGAAAACGGGAAGCACTGAGGGTATAATGGCTTATACGAAAAGTAGAAATAAATTCAGGCTGATAACTTCGAGTCTTATCATTTATACAATATCTGTTTTTCTTGGTACTGCTGCACTGATTTTATTCCGTAGCTCATGGGATACAACATTGGGGAACCTCATTATATTTATGAGTCCGTATCTTATCTATATTGCCGTAAATTATGGTTATCGCCACAGGAAAAGAAAGCTGAATAATCATTTGTCAACGGATGAACGCTGAAAGACCTGCCCGACTACCGGACTGTGTTATAATAGTAAAAGCGTCCGATTTGTCATCCTGAACTAACTTGTTTCAGGATCTAATGTTTACAACGATTTTGATAATAGAAATTCTTCGGCTAAAGCCTCAGAATGAAATTGTGACACAGTCTGATTGTCGGGCTGGTTATCGGGTTGGTTGTCGGGCTGGCCGGGCAAGAAGAACGGATAGAAAAAATACGAAAATTAAAATTGCTAAAAATAAAACAAAAGATAATCATAGTCGCTGTAGGGTGGGCACTGCCCACCAAAAACATTCTACATCCGGAAACAAAAATTGTAGGGTGCGTTTTACGCACCAGAAATATGACAGCATAATCAAGTATTTGTTTATATATAACACCATTGCCGTATCCAACGTTGTTAGCGGTGCATGGAATGCACCCTACTTGTCTGGATTTATCAATATTAAAGACCTGACCCTCTTTCCTTATCACTGATCGAGGTTTGCCAATGATAACTATGAAAACAAAAAGAGAACAAAACAAAAACACGATGAGTCATTCCACAGAATTTTTCAAATCGATAGTTAATTCCGTTAGGGAACACATAGTAGTTATCAACCAGAAAGGCATGATACAATACGTTAACACGGCATGGATAGATTTCGGCATTGCTAATCAGCTTGACATAACAAGTGAATGGCAGCAGGTCAATTACCTGGAAGTTTGTGATAAAGCAGCAGAGAATGATGAAGAGTACGGAAAGACTGCGGCAGATGGAATCAGAGGAGTTGCCCGGAATAAACTTGATTCATTCTACATGGAGTACCCCTGCCACAGTAAGGACGAAAAACGATGGTTTATTATGCGGGTCACACCCTTAAACTGGCAATATCCTGATCACTTAGTCATATCACACCAGAACATTACCGAGAGAAAACTTGCCGAAGAAGAGATTCAAAGGTGTTCCCGACTGGACGGCCTTACAGGTTTAGCGAATCGAAGATTTTTTAATGAATTCTTAAATAAGGAGTGGCGTAGATGTGAGAGGTTGAGACAGCCTTTGTCACTGATACTATTAGATGTTGACCATTTCAAACTCTTCAACGATCATTACGGCCATGTAGCAGGTGATGAATGTCTGAAAAAGATTGGTACTGTTCTCAATTCATATGCGAAAAGGCCCAGCGACCTTTCTGCAAGGTATGGTGGTGAAGAATTTGCGTTAATACTGGGTAATATTGACATCAGGGAGTCAACACAAATAGCTAATGCCATACTTCATTCAATCCGTGATTTAGCAATCCCACACGAATATTCTAACTCCTTTCCGGGGGTTACCGTCAGTCTCGGGGTTACGATGACGTACCCCTGTATGAATAAAGATGAAACGGACTTGATTAAAGCTGCAGACAAATCTCTGTATCGAGCAAAAGAGAATGGTCGGAACCGTATTTTTGCTGATATTTCGTAAAACAAAAGATAAAAGGTTTTCCCTTTGCCCCTGGTTCATCCAATTGATTACGTTTGAAATGTAGGACTTGAGGTAATAAGAGACAATCATTAATATCCGCTAATCACTGGTCAGGGTTTGACCATTAGTCTTTCGGGTGGGAAAGGAAGATTTGACATTATAGTCTATAATATTACTATCTTTATGGTCACCAGCTCATATGGAGAACACATTACAATTCTTACAAATTTGCAGCTAAATTGCAAATCTGTAAGGCAGGCTTAGTAATGTTTTATTTGCCTTTACTCCCTTTCATAATCATCTTGTGCCATGAATATAGTTTTTTTGAGTAGGTTTTTCAGCGTATGAATCTCGAACATCAATCATCAGCTCCGCAGCACCTTCCGCTTTTTTATCTTTAACACGCACAATATTCCGATTGGGTCCAAGATTTTTTCTGATTGAAGAGATGACATCCCGGCGACTTAGATATTCTCCTTCAATTTCTGAACTTTTAATAGCTTCAGAAACCATCATATCGATCATAGTATCAGTCTGGGTTATTTCCGGCATCACTTTGAGAATACCACTTACATGCCCCACTCTCTCTGCAAAAGAGAAAAGTAGATCCTCAAACCTTTTAAAATCAGGCACTTCAAACTTGTCTATCTCCTCTCAACGCATTCCTTGATGCTCTGTCCACAAGGGTAAAAAGCCTGTCTATATCATCTTTCTGTTTCGATCTCTGATGTCCACGCACTTTAACAAATCTGCAATTCAACTGATCGGTCACTCTATAAAATTCTTGATATAGTTCATGATTATTGAGGAGCCTGCCTTTTTTTGAAAGATAACCGTTTTGCTCAAACCGCTCACGTCTTCCCGGCAGACCCATGATATTTTGAGAATCGGTATAAACTGTCACTTTGGCCTCCAATGTTTGTATATCCTTTAGTGCCCATAACAGAGTCTGCAATTCCAGTTTCGTTGAAGACGTATGCTCAAATCGCTTCACCTTCACGTACGCTCTCAACAAATCCAACGAAAGTCCACATTCTGACACAGCGAGGTAAGCCCCATATCCAGTTTTTGACTGAATATTTACACTTCCATCAGTAAGTAGCATCAGTTCATCCATAACAATAGTACTTCATTGTATACAATAATAAATGTCTGCCCCTTCTTTTTTCCAGTTCCTGGATTCCCATTAATCTCGTCTCTATTGGCCCTATTTGTTTCATTAAAATATCAACACCTTGTTTTAGTAATTTCTCTTCTTTGTATATATCGTTTGTTATTTTTCATTGCCAGCTTGCTGTTCTTCAATTAGCAGAATTTCTCGTTCTAGTTCTGTTTTCAATTCTTCTTCTGTGGGAAGAACCAGCCTATATTTTGAAGCAAAAAGCTGTTCATTGTCCTTCAAGACGGAATATTTGACAGATGTTTTTTTCAAGTGTTGACTCCTTTAATTCTCCATTTTCCGGCAAATTAAGAAAGAGTTCTGTTATCAGGATTCTCAAATGGAATGAATTTTTTTCATTGATGTAAGCATTTAAAGAGAAGCGTATTACTGCCTGCTAATCACTGATCAAGGTTTGACCCTCTGTTATTTCTGCCCGCCTGTATCTTCGGACAGGCTATCTTTTGAACGGGAATCTAGATATTAAGATTATCCCACAGCCATTTTAGCCGAATCTTTCCAGAGATAAGGAGGCATTGGCTCATTAAGTTTCCATTTGATGTTCATTGGTTTTGAATCATAATAATCAATTATATTGCCTTCGCCAAGAAAAACAAATGACATTGTGTTGCCAAACTCATCCTTGCTTTTTTCTCGTACAAAAAGAAGAATTTTCATCTTTTTTTCCTTATGCTGTATATAAGATAATCCTTTGCCACTATCAGGTTTAGATTCGTTTTGTGATTGCCAGTGAAAAAGGGTTTCACTAATAGCAAAATCGTTATATAAAGTAGTTGGCGAGAAATCCTTTTCGGATTTATCAAGAGTAATAAAAAGCAATTCTGTGTTTTTGTCCTTGTTAAAGGCAACCCCTTCTCTTTTTTTACTTTCCTTTGTGAAAGTGTGAAATCCGAATGCTGCTAATATTTGGCTCCTTGTATACCTACTGTGAATTTTCAGAGGTTGTGCAAATGGAAGATCAATGTCTCTTTCAATGAAGTCGATTTTGTCAATTAGTATTTCAAGAACGTCAATTATTTCCTCAACTAGAATTTTATTATATCCGATTGTTTTGATACTTTCTTCTAGTGAATTAAAATTACCAGCTGCTTGCCAAACATCATAATGAAGCATTAGACACATGATTTTTTGATTTTCATTGAATTGGTTGAAATTTATACAAAAACCTTTTTTTGCTAATGATAAAATAAACTTAAAATAGGAATATGAATTACAAGAAAGCCATATGTTTTTGACTACTCTACAAATTTCATTTTCATTTTCAGTAGAGTAATCTTCAATTTGCTCTGCTAAAACACATAATCTTTTCCAGTTTTTTCTCTTGTAAATGCTTTGAAGCGGAATGTGGTAGAACGTTGAAAAGTTCTTTAGATTAAGAGATAGAGTTGTTTGGTGTTTGAAGTTTCGGAGTTTTGTCAGTAATTGGTTTTTGCTAAAGGATGTTGCTTTTTTAATATTTTCAAGAATAGAATCTTTTGCTTTTTTTTCCAAAATAATTGTACACCCTAAAGGCAAGTGAGGGAAATCATCCTCAATCTCTTTTTGAATAGAAGTACATGTTTTTCCAACCAACGCTCTAAATTTTCCCTCAAAATCATATTCTGGTCGTGAATTACCAACGAAATCTAATATTGTTAAACAATCTTTCCCCTCTGCAAATCGTAAACCCCTTCCAAGTTGCTGAAGAAAAATTGTTAAGCTTTCTGTTGGTCGTAGAAACAAAATTGTGTCAATGTTTGGTAAGTCAACACCTTCATTAAAAATATCGACAACAAAAAGGTAATTAATTTCATTCTTTGAGAATTTTGTTCTTATCTCATCTCTTAAATGCTGTCTTGAACTGACTAAATAATCGGACTTAAAGCCCACAAGTGAAAACTTTTCAGCCATGTATTTAGCATGTTCTTGTGTTACGCAGAAACAAAGTGCTTTCACGTCATTTATGTCACTTAAATATTTACGCAAATTAGAAATTATCTCGCCAATTCTCTTGTCATTATGCATGTAGATATGTGTTAATTCGCTTGGCAAATATCTTCCATTGCGCCATTCTACATTCGATAAATCAATACTGTCCGTAACTCCGAAATATTGAAAAGGACATAGAAGTTTTCTATTCAATGCTTCTGGCAATCTTATTTCGGCAGCAATGCAGTTGCAGAAGTCTTTGAGAATGTCTTCGCCATCCATTCTTTCAGGTGTTGCTGTCAACCCTAAAATTATTTCCGGTTTAAAATGCTCTAAGATCGTTCTGTAGCTTGATGCAGCTATGTGATGGACTTCATCTACAATAATGAAATCATAAAATGTTTTCGAAAGATTCAATGTGTCAATTCTGTTGTTCAGCGTTTGAATCGAAGCGAAGATGCAATCATATTTCTCTGGTTCAATTCCATCAACCCATAATTCACCAAAGTTGTTATCTCTTAAGACACCTTGAAAAGTTTTTTGGGCTTGTTGTAATATTTCTTTCCGGTGAGCAATAAATAAGAGCTTAGCACTTGTGTTCTGTTTCTTATAATTCTTAAAATCAAATGCAGATATAACAGTTTTCCCAGTTCCTGTGGCGGCAACGATTAGATTTCTATAACGATTGTGAACTATTCTTTCCGCTTCCAGTTTTTCTAGAATTTCTTCCTGGAAATGGTAAGGTTTAATATCAAAATAGAAGGAGGGATTGTTTCTTTCTGTTATTCGTTCGCTTTTTATAGCAGATCTTAATTTTTCTGAATGAAGTGTTTTTTTAAATAGCTCAAATTCTTTATCCTGCCAATAAGTGTCAAATGTTTTCTGAAACTTGTCAATAATATGTCCAACTTCTTTCGTGGTCACTTTAAGATTCCATTCTAAGCCGTTAGTTAAAGCTGAACGAGAAATATTGGATGAACCAATATAACCTGTATGAAATCCAGTATTTCTACAAAATAAATATGCTTTTGCATGTAGTCTTTCATTATTAGAATTATATGAAACTTTTATTTCTGTGTTTCTTAATTCGGAGAGGAATTCTACCGCCTTAAAGTCTGTTGCTCCCATATAAGAAGTTGTGATTACTCTAAGTTTCCCACCTCTTTTAGTAAATTCTAATAATTCATTTTCAAATATTCGTATTCCTGCCCATTTAATAAATGAGACTATAAAATTAATCCTATCTGAAGAAAGGATTTCCTTTTTGATTTCACTTTCAAGCGAGATGCCAGCATTGTTACCAGTGAATAATTCGCTTTGAGATAGTCCCGTGTAAGGAGTAATTTCTTTCAAGTGCTTTTTTATGTCAGAAAATCTGGCATCAATTTTTGAAAAAATAGCGGAAAGAACCCTCGCCTCTGTTGTAATCAAATTGTCATCAAACTCTTCATTGTTTAATTCATCTCGTAATAAGATAATAATTTTGTTAGACAGTTCTATTTGTTTTTCAATTTTCTCATCACCAGATATTAAATTTAAGGCAAACCTGATGACATCACACAAATATTGCGAAAGAATGCCAGCAGCTTCGTCCTTATCAATTGCAGTTTCATTTATGTAGAAATTATTTCTATCTAAATCATTCAACTTAGATGAAATCAATTTGTTTATAAGCTGTTCGTAGAGTCCTTGTTGAATCATAATACAATTTTTAAAACACTTCTAACCCTTAAGGTTAGATCATCGCATTTAATAATATTATGTAATATAGTGAATAAAAATCGTTCCTCTTTATGTAGATAACCCTATTCGTTTTGAAGCTTCAAGTATGTTCCATTCCTCTAAAGAAGCTTTTCTGAAATGAGATACTATCTCTTCAGCAGAAATATTTACCGTAGGCTTTTCGTGTGAGTGTTTGATTTCCAGTATCTCATGCCAGATATGATCATCCTGGTTCAGGTTATCCGGCTGCAGGTCTTTCAGGCCGATTTCTGAAGGAATGAAAAGCTCTTTTTCATATAGATATTCCTCAACATCGTTTAAGGATAGCAAGCCACTGATAATTACGGTATCATACTCCTTGTAGTTGGATGCGTCTCTGTATTGATAAGTGATCAAGGTATTCATAGTAAAAGACTGGACACGAATTTCACGAATTTTCCCAGATAAAAGACACCCCCGTCCGTACCGAACAGTACGTTCGGGCGGGGAGGACAAGGTACTAATTAAAAAGCAAAAGAGCTGTTCACGCGAAGTCGTAGAGAACTCAGAAAAAGAATGAAAGATAAATTCAGCCACAGTTTTTCACAGATAAACACAGAAAAAAAATAAAAGAAGAAATTTTTTTGTCAAAGATGAATAATTAGCCGGTCAATTTTATCCTTGTGCTGCTTTCAGATTTCCAATCAAGTTGGAAATGAAGCTACAATAAACAGCCGATAACAAGCAAATGGTAAGATGGATAATCAATGCTACAGAAAAGCTATCTACTTCCTTTTATACATTGCTCTTTTATGCCCTACTCTTAAAACAATAATATCCTTGTCTTCTATATTAAAGATTAGACGAGAATTGCTTGCCCGAAAGACAGGTCAGGCGGGCACGAATTGACACTAAAAGAGAGAAGTAAAATACTAGATGCTGGACAGCGGATAGTATCTTTCTTCTCCATCTAATCTTTAGTCTAATATACTCATACCGTTATCATTTCTGGCTCATAAACCTCAGGTACTCCTTTATTACAGCATCATCTTCTGTATTTACCGACTCGTTGTATCTCCCGGGTTCGTGCATGGCTTTCATGACCTTTATCCAGTGTTCATAGGAACTATAAGCATCAGTGTCCGGTAGTGGATGACAGAGAGAACATTTATATCTGTAGAGTTTCTCTCTCTCTCGTACTTCTTTCTGTACTCCCTCTCTGTTTACCCCATCCTTTTTCATATCATCTGCCACCGTTGCCGTAGAGCCTGAGATAATCTGCAGAATAATGATCATAAAAACTATTGAGACAGGATAAAGATGTAAACACCTCTTCATATTTAACTCTCCTTTCTATTCAACAAGAATTAAATCATCTACTTTGCCGTAAAAAGAATTTCTATCAAATTTCCCGTGTTTATTCTCAAATTCCTTCAATTTATCATGTGTTGTCTGTCTCAACAGTAAGTTTTGTCATTTCTGTCAACTTCTTGTTGTTGAGTGTCTAGGCCTTAGATACACAATTGATTTTGTTGTTATTATAAAAGAGGGGGGATGTTTTGCAATATAAAAGATTAGACGTGAATTGCTTGCACGAAAGACAGGTCAGGCGGGCACGGATTGACATTAAGTGATAATAAAAGGGAAGAGGCAAGGTTCACCGTTCCGCCAAACAACTCGTCGGACAGGAAGACACAAAGAACGCAGAGGAAGACTGAAAACAATTGGCAAGAGGCTAGAACAAAGACTAAATATTGACTATCCGCCTCTACCTGTTCGAGCAGTTTGAAGATCGATGCCAGAAAATGTGTGTCTGTCAGATTAAATCTGTATATTAGGTATTTCCGTATGCCATAATGTGATCAATAATTAGTATATTTAAGCAACAACCATTTTGTCTTCGTTTTGAATAACTATTTTGGGTTTTTGGCTTTTTGGAGGGATTGGAAGGCCTTCCTCTTTCAGCAGTTTTATGTGCTCTTGCATCCCCCATTTTGCCTTGTAAATGCAATCCTCAATAGAGTGGCCTATTCCGCTGAAACCTTCTAACTCTGTTGAATAAAACCCGAAATAATCTGGTTCTTCTGTTGCTTCAATAATCAATGAATACTCTAATTCAATCATGATGTCTTTACTCCTCTTATTTCTTTTTTATTCCTGCTGACTTTAGTATTGCATGGCATGTTCCTTTTGGAACTTCCTTTGAACCATGATAATCTACACGAACTAATTTATTCCATCCAGTTTTTCCATAGTACCTGATTGAACCTTTTTCTTTAACAATTTTGAATCCCTCTTTCTCAAGAAGCCTTACCAATTCGCTAAATTTCATTAATTTTACAGTGTCAGGTTTTTACAAAAAAAGATAATAAAATTGCTGTAAAACATCAATATTATAAAAGAGCGGGGTTGTTTTGCAATATAAAAGATTAGACACTAATTGCTTGCCCGAAAGACAGGTCAGGCGGGCACGAATTGACACTAACAGAGAAAAGCAAAAGAATAAAGACAAAATTTAACTACGGAAAAGCACGGATTAGCACTGAGGTCAAAAGTAAAGGAGAAAACAAGGCACGCGCGGGTTTGGTACTGCTATCGTACAGCATCATAGAGGATGCGCAGGAATTTTTCACGTGAGGCCTTGAGTACTACATTAACATTAGGCTCCTGTTTTGTAACCGCCAGATGATCGACAACGGTTTGTTCCCGGCAGAGTTGACTCTCTGTTTCTATTGCGACAAACAGCGGCTTTGTTTCGGTTGCAACTGTAGGGTCGAGGGCGACTGCCATAGCAAGAGGGTCCGGCAGATCGAATCCTTCCAGATTCATCTCTTTAACAGAAAACTTTCTAAGGGCCTTTTGGATATCCACACAGAACTCTGCAAGAGGAGTTTCGACACTGCGCAATTTCTCCATCTCATGTGTGTTGAACATGGCGTATGCCAGCGAGGCGTCCCAGCCTACCATCGTGATTGGTAGGGAAGATTCAAAGACAATCCTGGCCGCTTCAGGGTCTACCCAGATGTTATATTCAGCGACAGGTGTTACGTTGCCCCGGCCCTGACCGGTTCCACCCATTATAATACACTCTTTAACTTTACCTGCTATTGATGAGTCCTGCAGGATTGCCAGTGCAATATTAGTTAAAGGGCCGAGTGTTACTAAAGTGATGTTGCCTGGAAAACGATTAATTGTCTCTATGATTTTCGTTACACCATGGCCTTCGGCAGGTATTCTGCCACAAAGGGGCAGCCCTATATCACCCATCCCGTCTCTGCCGTGCACGTATTCCGCCGTCTCCAGTGAACGAAGAACCGGTTTTTCCGCGCCACGGTAAACAGGTATAGGCCTGCCGCAAAGTTCAACAGTATAAAGTGCATTCTGTACTGCCTGATCAACGTGAACATTACCGCTTACAACCGTAATTGCCTCAGTTTGAACATCAGGATAGGTAAGGGCCATCACCAGTGCAACGGCATCGTCCGAGGCAGTATCAGTATCAATTAAAAAGTGGCGCATAGTTATTCTTCTTTACATTCTTTACATGGTTTTCAGCATTTTATCCAGATCGTCACGGCTCGGTATTGAAGGCTGTGCTCCCTGTTTTGTTGAGGTCAGGGCACCTGCCGCGTTTCCATGCCTGACCGCTTCCCTCAATGACCTCCCTTCAGCAAGTGCAACTGCAAAGCTTCCAACAAATGCGTCACCTGCTGCGGTTGTATCAACCGGTTTAACCGGAATGGCAGGGAAATGTTCGATTCCGTTTTCTGTTATCAGCAAAGCTCCCCGGCATCCTTGTGTCATGATGATTGTCTTGATTCCGGATTGCCGCAGTCCGGAAGCAGCATGTCGAATCTCGTCCTCTGTACCAACATCATATCCGGACAGTATAGCAGTTTCTGTTTCATTGGGAATCAGAATATCTGTCAGTGAGAGCAGCTCTGTGGGCAGATGCTGTGCTGGTGCCGGGTTTAATATGACCTTTACTCCATGGTGCCTGGCACATTGTGCCGCCTTGACAACAGCTGGCAGCGGTATCTCTAACTGAAGTAAGATCAGATTCGCTGACCGTATCACAGCCTCAGCCTGCGATATATCCGATGGAGTAATACGACTGTTTGCTCCTGATGATACGACGATGCTGTTTTGTCCTCCCTCTTCTACTACAATAAGCGCAACGCCGGTTGAAGCGTCAGTTTCGTGAATAATATGTTGAGTATCGACCCCCGCCTTTTTGAGACTGTTTATCATCTGCTCACCAAACGTGTCACCGCCCACACGGCCTATCATGGCAACCTCAGCTCCAAGCCTGGCCGAGGCGTAAGCCTGATTTGCTCCTTTGCCACCGGGTATCATAAGTAAATTATCCGCACCGAGGACGGTTTCGCCGGGTTTTGGAATTCGAGGTGCCCGTATTACTAAATCCATATTTAAGCTGCCTATAACTGCAATCCGCACCATAAATCCTTTTCTCCTCTCTGCATTTTAATGTTTGTGCCGCAAGTGTCGTAAAAGATAGATTACGGATATGATAAGAATTATTACTATCACAAATGCAATGGAAGCATAGGGGCCATATTCCGCAACTTTGTCGTGTACCTTTCGAAGCAGCAATGCCCAGCAGATTATCGCAAGGTAAGTGCCGGATAGCACAATGGCCAGGTTTTTCCAGGGACTAAGTCCCAAAAGGTATCCTGCCGCACAGCCAACAACCGGTCCTGTCATCCAGAACGGCAGCCATACAAACATAAAGAGCCCGGCTATTCCATATTTATGTATGGTTTCCTGGTGGGTTTGCGCTGCAGCACTGGTGCGTTTCATGACTCTTCTGAGTGGTTTGATTACCAGGACACTGCGCCAGCTGAATACAAAAAGCGGATAAAAGATAAGTACCAGAATGGTTTCAATTATTACATTGGTGATTATAACCAATGTGTTGCCTGGTTCAAAAGAGTAACCGAAAGAGATCCCTGCGGCCCTTCCGAAAAGAATATTTGTCGCGCTCATTCCCATAAAGACATGTGCTCTCTCCGGAAAGCGGAGATAGCCCAGCCCTAATACGGTGATAAACAGAAGGGCTATTATCAATCCTATCTCCAGAATGTGACCTTCCGGTGTAGCGAGTAATTTTTTCCAAACATGCTTTTCTTCACATGATTTGATGCTTTCCAACTCCTTGTCATTTTTTTTCACAATTTGATTATACCACATTAAATAATTTTTTATAAATACAACAAGTATTATTGAACACAGAGTTGTTCAGAAGATAAAGCCGCAGAGTAGGATGTCAGTAAACAGGGTTTAGCGCTGTCACTTGCTTTATAGTTTCTGAAAAAGCATATAATGATTCAAATATATTATAAATTGTTCCAATTTAACACAATAGGGCCTGTTTTCGTTTATCATGGTGCCGTAGTCATGGTTTTTGTAAATGTAAATTTCACAGGCAGCTAGGAAAGTATATGTTTTGTTTCTGCAATTGGTATCGTTTTTGTGATACTCAATAGATGCAATTGTACATAAGTTTGAAAAAAGCTGTTCGGCCTTCATATTAAAAATCCGGATTCTACTGACGAAGCTTATTTAATATTATTGAAATTTATCAATCAGGTGATTTATGGAAAAGATATGCATTGTGAAAAGAAGAAGTAGTAGTAGTATGTCTAACGGACTGAGGGATGGCAGGGCTTTCATGCCGGTAAATAATCGTGAGGATTATGGTAGTGCCGATTATGAGTTTAAAAATCTGGCAGATGGCGATGGCGAAGGCGATAAGCTCTCACTGGACCTTACACCTGAGCAATCTGCGTTAATACAGTCAAACGAATATATCGAGTCCGTAACAGACGGTGAGACAAAAAATATTGTTTTAAACATGAAAAAATTAGGAGGTCATACCTTTCTTAACTTTCATTTTGGTGAAGTCGACAACATGAAGCTTCTAAAGACGAAAGAGGCATGCAGCATGCTGCATGTGAGCGCCAGTTTTTTATTGAAGCTCGTAAGAGAGAAAAAAATTAAAAGTTATAAACTCGGCAGGCTCAGGCGTTTTTCATTTCATGACATCCTTAATTATCTAACCGAAAATATTGAAAAGTAAAAACATTTTTTTATGAGGGAAATCTTATGTATTATGAATATTGGAATTTAAAAAAATCACCTTTTGATAATGTTCCTGATCCGACAATGTATGCGGCATGCCATGCTTCTATGGAGAATGCGATAGCAGAGACCCTGTTTGCCATAGAAGAGGGAGAAGATTGCCTGTCTGTGATAGTTGGTGATGTGGGATTAGGTAAGACAATGTCCATACGTATTATTATCGATTCACTTGAGAGTGAAAAGTACAAAATTGCGTTAATAACCAACCCCAGCACTACTTTTGTTCAGATATTGAGGGAGATCATAGGCCAGATAACAGGAAAGCCGTGTGAAGAGAGAAAAAAAGACGACTTACTGGAGATATTTAACAGGCTTCTGTTTGATACAAGTGATGAGGGCAAAAAGATTCTCATTTTTATTGATGAAGCGAATGTTATGTCGCCAAAGAAACTTGAGGATTTAAGGCTTTTAACTAATATGCAGCAAGATAGTAGAAATTTGTTTACTATGATACTCGTAGGCCAGATGGAGCTGGCAAAGCGGCTGGAACATCCGAAGAAAGCAAACTTTTTCCAAAGAATTGGTACTTATTGCCAGATAGAGAATATGCCTGACGAGGAGCAGTTAAGAAACTATGTCGAGACCCGTCTGCAGCGCACAGGTGGATCAGGGAAAATTTTTACAGATGACTCTTTTCCTGAAATCTGGGAATGTTCGGAACATGGTGTTCCTCGTCTCATCAATAAAATATGTAAGCTGTCATTGAAAGCGGGAGAAACCAATGAATTGGCTGAGATAAACAGTGAAATAATCCGTCAGATCGGGGACCGCTTCCGTAAAATAACTCGTCCCGCCTCGCCAAAAAGAAAGCCAAGGAAACGGTTAGAGAATGAAAAAGCTCCACGGCCTGTTAAAGATCCCCGGGATAATTTAGAAACTAAACCGGAAGATCAGGGTGAAAAATTAGTTGAGGCAGTTGCCGAAGAAGAGACTCCTCTGGAACCCGTATTGTGCTTACAGGATGATGGAGATGCCATAGCGCTGTCTTCCGAAACAGACTCAGAGAGTAAAGATGAGCCGGTCTGTACAGGAGGAATAACAGAAGATGGGTCAGTCTGTGCAGAAGGAATAACAGAAGATGAGCCAGTCTGTGCAGAAGGAATAACAAAAGAGGAGTTTGCTATCCATAATGGTGATGTACAAACCGAGGATGTTGTTTGTGAGAGTACAGAGCAAACCAGAACATTTCCCGTAGAAGTTGGTTTTGGGGATGAAAAGGCACTTTTTGAAGATGTTGCTGCTGATGAAGACGAGCGGGATGAGGTAGATATTGGAGGCAACAGGTTTCAGATAGATCTGTCCTCCAGCCTTATTGAGCAGGCAAGGGGTTCCAACCAGGACCAGCGTAACAAACTCGCCGGCACGATAGCGGCCCAGGCGTTAACAAACAACAGGGAGTTAACCAAGGCTGCTTCCGCAGATCCAGTTCCCATTTGGAATGAAATAAAAAAGTTTGTGCTCTGCAAGATTGGCAGATAAGCGTAAAGATAAATGAACTTTTGCTTTTTACCAATTATTAAAGAGTTGATTAATGAATAAAAAGAACCTGTCTCGAAGATGGTTTATGAAAGGGTGTATGTATGATCGTGTTGGTTCGAGACGTGAAAAATCGATAGATGCCTATAAGAAAAGCATAAAATATGATGACAAACATACTGATGCTTATGTGAATTTGGGATTTATTTATCTTGCGGGAAACGATTATGAGAAGGCTGCAAAATGCTTTCAGGACGTAGCGGAACTCGAACCTGAAAATCCTGAGGCATTCAATAATCTGGGATATTCGTACGAAAAAATGGAACGGTTCGGCTGTGCAAGGCAGGCGTACAAGAAGGCATCCGGTCTTGACCCTGGAAATGTTGAGACCATGCTTAATATTGCGAAAGTACAGGAACTGGAGGGGAATTATCACGGTGCTGTCAAGCAATATAATAAAGCAATTAAACAGGACCCTGATAATATCTCACCGCGCTTCTGTCTTGCAGTGCTATATGACAGTTATGATATGTTTGACGAAGCGCTGGAGGAGTACAAGGGTGTCCTTGAAAGAGATCCTGATCATTTAAAGGCTCTTTTGAATATGGGGAACCTGTATGTACAGCTAGGTGATTATGGCCAGGCAATAAAACTGCTTAAAAGGGTGATGACATTGGAACCCGATAATACAGATGCCTGTGACCGTCTGGGCGCAGTTTATAAGAGTGTTGAAAATTACGCTGAAGCTGCAGAAGCTTACAAAAGATTACTTTCTCTTGATCCATTTCAGGAAGAAACACATATGGAACTTGCGGAAACACAATATTTTCAATATCGTTCAAAGTTAAATGGGGTTAAAAAAGAAGAAGTCAGGCAGAGACTTGATTTTGTTTTAACTATTAACCCGAATAACGGAAGGGGGAAGCAGCTCCTTAAGGAGCTGCTAAAAGACGATATAATACCGGATAACGGATTATCCTTAACTCAGTATTAAAAATCAAGGAAGGCAGCCCGAGAGTAATTACTATCGTTGCATTCTACTGCCTCTTTATTTAAGCGGTGATAGCTGCGATGATCCCGGCGCTCTTGCCGCCAGGAGCGTACCTCCAACTACTGCCAGCGGTAGTATAAAACTAGACAAAAACGGAATTGCAAAAAGGAATGTAAATATTGCTCCAAACCCGGTACAGGCATAAATGTGACGCCACAGAAATTTAGCGCCCTGCCGGAGGCCAATACTCCTTCTGGTTTGCGGGTAACTGATATATTGGAAAGTGACAAGTAAAAAAGCGAGTATAAACGCAAATATATTTACAATCGGTACCCAGCAGAACATTATAGCAAAGACCGCGGCAATGAAGGCAGTTGCTGTCTTAAACAGGTCTATTCCGATAAGTTTAACGTGAGTTTTCAGCGTTTTTTTTGTAACCGTCGGCAATGGGATTTCCGTAACCCTTTCGGACCTTTCTGCTAATATATCGTTAAAGGGAGAGGCCACAATACTACTGGTAAAAATAAATGTTAAAGCCGCGACCATCCATAATATCATTTTTCCGGACAACAAAAAAAACCTGCCGATCAGACTGGCGGGGTCGAAGCCGAGCCTTGCAATATACTCTTGCAGGAGCGAAATTGCCCAGTCCTGCAGTTGGCTTATTCCATAGATAAAAAGTATAAATGTCAATGCAAGCGGAAGAGCACTCCAGAACAGCAGCGATTTGTTCCTGAATATCAGCTTGAGGGCCCGGTAGGGAAGGCTAAGCCCGAACCACAGGGAGCGGGTCCTGGGAAAATGTATTTTACGTGGAATTGTATTCATGTTATTTCCCATCAATTATATGCATTAGTGTTTATGTGTCAATTATAAGATGCTGAGACAGGTCAGTTTTGTTTTCAATCGGTAAGTGGAGGCAGCTGCTTTAAAGGTTTAAACTTGCTCAGACATATTTGTTCCGGTTATAATAATGCCATGTCTAAATTATTAATCACTATTCTCTGCTCCTGTCTCCTCTTTGCGGGATGTATAACGTCACAGACTTCAACAGGAAGCCACCATGAACGGGTCTCCCGTGATATAGCAGAAATACTCGCTAAGGCGGAACAGGACGCTTCTATCGGAGAGAACATCAGGGTAACAGTAAATCTTCTGACCACAAGTGTGACAGATTCTTTTGCTGTCGGTGGACTTATGCAGCGAGTATATGGAGATGTCACTGTAACTAGCCGCTCTGAAGCCTTTGCTCAATCAGGCTTACAGATAAGTGTAGCAGGAGAAGATTTTAGCGCTCAACTTGACATTGCAAAGCAGAAGCTTAAGTCCTCTCAAGATTCCGAACTTTTCCTGGTACTTGCCGATGGTGCGACCGGTTCAATAAACATCGGGAAGGAAATTACTGTGCCTCGGTTTTACTACTTTAACAGATGGTATAGTGGTATAAATTACGAATTCAGGAAGGCTGGCAGGTCGCTGCAAGTGACTGCCAGAAAGCTTCCTTCCGGTCTGATTGAAATGGAGTTGACTCCCGTCTTCTCCAGGTTTTTAAGTGATGGCGGAGACCTTGAAATGACTGAACTCACAACAACAGTAACTGCACGGCCTGGTCAGGTAGTGGTGATAGGCGGTGATACTTCTTCAGGTGAAAATGTAGCCAATGCTCTGTTGGGTTACCGTAAGGAGGGTGAGATGAAAGAGACCCTGATCACCGTTACGCCTCATATAAGATAAGGCGGACTATTGTTCTGTAATAGATAAAAGTGCATAAGGTTATCGAACAGATACGGTGTAAACAGATTTCTTCCCATCTTCAGGCTCCTGTTTCCCGAACAACCTGGGTGGTTGTTCATTGAAGATAGCTTCCCACCGGGTATTAGATATACTTCAGAGGATTACAAAGAGTTATATATCGGGAGTTCCCTATTGATTCCCAATTGAGTTGATTACAGGGTAAAGATTCCGGGATCCATGCCATTGTGATGTGGATGTGTGGATGGATCCTGCTATTTTCTGATGTTGCCGCAACCTCTGCAATGATATCTCCTTCATATACTCTTTTTCCCAAATCCTGGTTATTTCCTGGTTTAGTATGCCCGTAAACAGTGTGCAGTGTCTTTCCGCTTTTGTCTTTAAAGCTATGTTTTATATATATTGATTTTCCCAGAAAATCATCGTGGATGTAGACTATATCTCCGGTATACATTACCGGGATTTTTGTCCCATTGCCAACATGACGGACCTGTCCTGTCTTGTCTCTGTAATAGCAGAAGTCTATTCCTTCATGAGGTGCAGGTCTAAGCCCATTATTCTTCCACCATGCTTCGGTATCCTGGAATAGCATTCCGGGATAAAAGACCCACTCCTTGAATTCGTATATGTGGAAACCGTTATTATGTCTTAAAAAAGATGTTGCGAATGTTGATTCTGGTATCTTATTTTCTTTAGATTTCATGGAAATTAATCAGAAAGGAAGTTTTGATAAACAGGAAGGCTTTTGTCCATCTTTATCGAACAGAATGTTCGGACTGGTAGCCGCATCCATAAGATTGTGCAATTTCCGACAAATCCACCTATACTAACCGGAAAATAAAAATGATTGTTAAAAGAAGGGATTGCTGTTTTTTTCGATCCCGACCGTAGTCATAGGGCCGTGGGCAGGAAATACAAGAGTCTCATCCGGCAGCGTAAAGATACGTTCTCGGACATGCTTGATCTGGCATTTTGCCGCTTTGGTAGAACCGGTTCCACCAATCGAACCGCACATGAGAGCGTCTCCCGTAAATACGCATCCGTGTCCATAAAATGCAATTCCATGCGGGGTATGACCCTGTATGGAGATAGCCTGGAATTTTAAGTTGCCGACTTTGATTATTTCGGCTCCCTGTAACTGGTGTTCTGCGCCCTGGACTTCTCCATGGCCAGCATAGCTCTGGGTTTTATAACGGCTGTTGAAATCCGGCAGCCCTTCGGTATGATCCCAATGACCGTGTGTAAAAAAAAGAAATTTGAGCTGTATTTTCTGATCCTGCATAAAATCATCGATTTCGGTACAGAAACCGCCCGGATCAATAAATACTCCGGTTCTGGTTTCAGGATCAGCTATGAGAAAGCCGTTGATTCCGTAACTCCCCACGGTAAATCTTTTGAATATGAAGTTGGTCATCATTGTGCTGGTTTTTTTGTTTATATTTGTTAAAGGTTTCTAAGTTACTCGCAATTGTGGAGGGTAGGAAGCCCTCCCTGCAAAAATATTATATTTTTTTCACTGGGTTCCAGTTGAAAGAATACCTGTCCGCCCGGCAGGCGGACGAGATTGACAGTTTTTGGGTAAAAAATGGAATACATGCAAAAAGCTGACAGTACAACGTAACTATAATAAAAATATACTTAATCATAACGGACCTCTTCCAGATTGGCTGCCTGATGGATGTCGCTTTTAATCCACAGGGTTTCAATAAACCGGGCCTTATGAAATACCGCGTCGGCAAGGTTGCAGTCCTCAAAAGTACAGCGAATAAAAGTTGCCGCCCTGAAAATAGCTTTTTGCAAACGGCACTTTGTAAACTGAGTATCAATGAAAACGGCAGATGGAAAGCGGACAAAGAAGTAGTCTTCCTGTTCAAACCGGCAGGCTTGCCACCAGGTACCGCTAAAGGAAATTTCACTAAAACTGGATTCTCTGAGCCTGCAGTCGTGGAATGTAGATAAACCGAAGGTGCTTAATTTTCCTGCGGATTTCTCAAACCTGCATCCTGAAAAATGGTTCTCAGTAATAAAGGAATCCTGGATCTGTAAATTTCCCCAATTACACTCCTGGTAATAGCCTCTATCACAAAGGGTTTGATCGATTGCTATATTCTGAAAGCGGGTATTCCGGGCTCTGATAAAACGGCTACGTCCATCCAGTAGCTTAATTGACTGAACAGTGCTGTCGATCAGGCACCTGCCGGACATATCTTCCCTTTTCAAATCCCTGCCGGGAAGAGTCTCGTGGATGAGTACTTTTCTTTTTGAATTTTTCTGCATATTTTTTTCTGTTTCCGGCTTATGCATTCAATTTAAATGTTTCTTCTTCTAGCCGGTAATAGTTTCTATTAATTTTACATCCTCTTCCTTGAGTTCAAAGTCCATTGTCTGAAGGTCTTCTTTCATGTGTTGCTCACTGCTTGTGCCTGTAAGGGGCGTTATTCCTGCCTGTATGGAAAATCGGAAGACTACCTGTTCCGGGGTTTTCCCCAATTTTCTGGAAATTGACTGAACTTCAGGATTCCGAAGAACAAAGGGGTTTGCAGTTAATAGCGAAAAGCCTTCATACAGAATTCGGTTTGTTTTGCAAAATTCCCTGACTTCCGAGTCCCATCCCCGATTCGCAAAGCATCTGTTCTGAACTACCATAGGTTTGACTTCCGCTTTTTCAGTCAAGAGCTCCAACTGTACAATATTTACATTACTGATACCAATGTATTTTACTTTTCCGGTTTTGTAGAAATCTTCAATGGCACTCCAAACCTCCCAGTCCTCATTTCCCAGGATTGTTTGAGAGTATGGGCCATGCAGGAGATAAGAATCCAGATAATCGGTATGCAGGTTTTTGAATGTGCTTTCAATAGATTGTTTCACTTGTATGGTAAGGTTTGCAGAAGGGTCATAAGGGATTCTGTGGTCATGTCCGCCAACCGGGGTAAATTTTGACTGGAGAAACAAACCCTTACGGTTAATCCCTTTATCAGCTAATTTCAATAATGCATCACCCACAAGTTGTTCCTGATAATGTCTGGGTTGATTAGCGGTATCAATGGCAGAAAACCCTGCAGTAACCGCCCTTTCGACAAGATCTGCTGTGGCGTCTTCTTTCCATGCGGTACCATAGATAAATGAAGGGTATTTGTTGCTGTTTTCAGTAGCCATCTTTTCTCCTTCCGAATTTTCTGATTATTACATTATTGCCTGAGTTGAACAATTCTTAACCAGAATATGCGGGGCTGTTTTTTAGACAACCTTTATCTCTTTTTTTATTTGGTTGCGATTCTGTCATACTACAGTTATATATAATATACAGAACAATTCAAGCAGGGATTTTAAAATAGAAGGTTTTATGCATGTCAAAATATTATCCAATACATCTGGATGTTAGAGGTAAAAAATGCGTAATTATCGGTGGCGGGAAGGTCGCGTACCGTAAAGCGTGTAAATTAAAAGAGTCTGGTGCTGACGTTGTAGTGATCAGTCCCGAAGTCTGTTCTGAAATGGCTGGCGAAGAAGGGCTTATTCTGATTAAGAAAGAGTATGAAAAGGGTATTATAGATGGTGCTTTGCTGGTTATTGCCGCAACGGATAATGAGGCAGTTAATAAAAAAGTAACGCTGGATGCAGAGAAGAGGGGCATAATGATAAATGTGGTTGATTATCCTGAACGCTGCTCTTTTGTTGTTCCTTCAACAATAGAAAGGGGAGATCTCTGTATAAGTATTTCAACCGGAGGTGCAAGCCCTGCTGTTGCTAAGAGGATTAGAGAAGAACTGGAGGCGGTCTTTGGAAAAGAGTACGAGGAATACCTGGATTTGTTGACTAAAATGCGAAGCTTAGCTATGTCCACTGTAGAAGATGGTGCAAAACGCAGAAAAATACTCCAGCGTCTGGCTAAAAAAGATATTTTTGATATGGTGAAAGATCAGGGAGTTGAAAGTGTTGAGGTAAAAATGAGAGGAATTATTTCTGGGTAAAATAAAGCTTGGATTATTGTAAAAGGATTTTTAGAATCAGGTTCTACGGTTTGCCGTGTTTAGTTAGCGTCTTTTTTTGTTTCGTTCTGGGAGGTTGTTTCGCCCACTATAACAAAACACGCTTTCTGGTTTTTACGATACAATCGTTTCTCTGTATACGAGAATTTTTCTGCTTGAAACAATTCTTTATCAGTGATAACATGAAACCTCGCAAAAAATTAAGATTTTTTTATAAACTATACTATTTGTAAGGCTTAAGGAGCATTTGATGTCTGAGAAGAAGAGTGCGGGAAGAGTTGATTTAAATGAATTGAAAACCGGTGGCTTTATTAAGCAGAACCAGAAAGACCTGTTTACCGTCCGTTTAAGAGTTCCGGGAGGAAGACTGGATGTCGATAAGATGGCCAAGATTGCGGCAGTTGCTAAAAAATATAGCAAAATGGGTTACTGTCACCTTAGCTTCAGGCAGTCGGTTGAAATAATTGGTGTGCATATAGATGATTTTGATGCCGCGGTAAAAGAGCTGGCCGCATTCGGCCAGCCAATAGCATCTTGTGGTCCCAGGATCCGTGTTCCGACAGCTTGTGGCGGCAACGAATATAACCCTAACGGTGTTATGGATGCACAGAAAAAGGCACTTGAGGTAGATGAAAAGCTTTTTGGTACAAACTGCCCCCATAAATTCAAAATCTCATTTTCGGCATGTCCGATCGACTGTGCCAGAACAAGAGGAATGGATTTAGGGTTTCAAGGCGTTGTAGATCCGAATTATGAGGATGATCCGTGTACGGGTTGTACTCTATGTGAAAAGGCGTGTCTGGAAGGAGCGATAATTTCGGATGAAGATGGAAAGCCGGTTTTTGATAGAGAAAAATGTGTATTTTGTGGCGATTGCATAAAGGCGTGTCCTACTGATGCGTGGACTCCAAAACGAAAAGGATGGGCCGTTCGCGCAGGAGGAAAACATGGAAGGCATCCAAGAAAGGCAGATAATATTATGCTGTTCCTGCCGGATGAAAAGGTGTTGGATTTTATCAGCAAGACGGTAGAGTGGTATAACGCGAATGGTAAAAGAGGGGAGAGGATCGGGACAACTTTTGACCGTGTCGGGGTAGAAAAATACAAAGAAGAAGTTGCGCATTCTTTTATCGAAAACTAAATGAAAGAGAAAAAATTTATACTATTTCTGCATACTGGCAATTATGAAAAGCTATATCAGGCGGTGATGCTCGCTATAACTGCCGCTTCTATGGGGAGTAAAGTTTACATCTTTTTATTCTTCTGGGCTTTAAAGAAATTTGCGACAGATAAGATAGATGTTATCGATTTTCCTGAAGGGATGAGTGATGAAGACAGGCATCTGTTAGCGTCTGTACCGCAGGGACAGTCAGATATGCTGAAAGGGTTATTGAGTGAAGTTGGCCAGATGGGGAATCTGGAAATTTATGCATGCAGCGGTGCAGTAAAATTAATGGGATTGGACGAAGAGCTGGTAAAAAGCAAGGTCGATGATATTTTAGGATTACCGACGATGCTGAAAATGACTGAAGGCGCTGAAACTCAGTTGTTTATTTAACGTTGTCAGTAGGCTGATATTTTAAAGGTAATTGTGATTCATATTAATCAGCATTTAGTCAACAGGATGCTAAAAGAGGCAAAAACTGCCTACCCTCATGAATGTTGCGGTTTGCTTGTTGGTACAATTAGAGATTCCGAGAAAACAGTACATGAGGTTTATCCGGTTGAAAATAAGAATAAGGTAAGGGCCGCTGATCGGTATGAAATAGACCCTATAGAGTTTGATAGAATAGATCGGGAAGCTACAAAAAAAGGATGGAATATAACGGGTATCTATCATTCGCATCCTGATCACCCGGCTGAGCCTTCTGCGTTTGATAAAGAATGTGCGTGTGTATGGACTGAGTATTCATATATTATCATATCCGTTAAGGACGGTGTGGATGACGAATTGAGGTGTTGGCGCTTTGATTCCGTAAAGCAGGATATTGAAGAGGTAGAGGTGAAGATAAACAGGCGCGACTTTATCATAGGCATGTCGTTTATCGCATTCAGCTTTGTCGTTTATTTCAGTTTGTTCCTCATTCCGCTTTTTCCTTTATCAAAGAAATCAATGGTAGGCGCCGCAACTATAGGCTATCTGTTTAACTGGTGTTTGACCGGGATAGGTGTGTTTTTTGCAGGTAAAGAAGGCTATGCGCTTTTGATGGAAAAATTTTTAAAAGGTTTTTTTAGAAAAATGATAGGTAAAAAAGAAAAATGAGTGAAACCGATGCAGATGAAAAAATTGATTTAAGAGGGGTTCTTTGCCCGATTAATTTTGTTAAGACAAAATTAAAGCTGGAGATGATGGAAGGTGGACAAATTCTGGAAATAGCCCTGGATGATGGAGAGCCGATGAGAAACGTCCCGCGAAGTGTAAAAGAGGAGGGACACAAGGTTGTGAAGGTTGAGAAGGTCGATGACGGATACAAGATATTTGTAGAAAAAAGCACTTAATTTTTTTATGCTGATTTTGTCGACAGGTGAAAATCAGTTGCGCTTATTAATTCATCTTTTTTTTATAAGTTAATTAAACATGGTTTGTTTGTCACCAGAGAATTTACGATCATTATATGTATCTTTAAAAAAAAGAGTTGGGTGCTTTGTCTCTTTGTCTGTAACATAAAATAATCTGCCTGAAAGTTGAGATTCGTTGAGCTTTTAAGACCTTTTGTTTAAAATTAAATGTTGCGTTTATGACGAATTATTGTTAGTATGTTCGCGTTTGAAAGTCGGTTGGTTTTTTCTGAAAGATTGTACTTATATTTTATAGTTCCCTGAATTACTGACTAGTTGTTATTGTCATGTGAATCTGAGGAAAATTAAAGTAGTTGAATTGTATCATCAATAATGGGGGTCTGAAACATGGCTAGTGATGTAAAAGAAAAAGAAGCTTCCCGTGGTAATTTGTATACGTCCAAGAGAGATTTTTTTACCTTGGCAGGCTGGGCAGCGTTTCTGGTAACCGGGCTTGTTTACACTTTGAAATTGTTTGGGCCAAAAAACATCGGTGGGTTTTTCTTTCCCACGGTTCTTTTTGAGCCTTCTCCTGTCTTTTCTGTCGGGTTACCGATGGACTATGCACCAGGTACGGTAACAACGCTGAAGGCAAGGAAGGTTTTTATCATTCGAGAAGGCAACAGTTTTAAGGCGATATCGGTAATATGTCAGCACCTTGGTTGTGCGGTGCATTGGACAAAGGATAAGAATATATTCGAATGTCCGTGTCACGGAAGTAAATACTATAAAAACGGAGTAAATTTTGCCGGACCGGCACCCAGGCCGTTATTCCATTATGAGGTTAGCCTTTCTGATGAAGGCAAGTTGGTTGTAAATACAGAGAAAATAGTACCTATAAATACTGAGTTGGTTGTTTAATTGTCTAAAGTTCGTGCTAATGTAAATTTTTGCGAAAGGCATGTAGATGAGTCAGACAGAAGATTCTGGGCAGGGGACACGAGTTTCCCTTGAATTAGATTGGTTAAAAGAAAATATACGTTGTCAACATCGCTGTCCGGCACATATGGATATTCCTGGTTACATACGCCTGATAAGTCAGGGTAAGTACGAGGACTCCTACAAATTAATGCTGGAAACTAACCCCTTTCCCACCGTTTGTGGATATGTTTGTCCGCGCCCCTGTGAGTCTAAGTGTAAACGTGGTGATTTTGACAAACCGGTATCAATAGATAACCTGAAAAGGTTTGTTACGGATTATATATATAAAAACAGGATTAAAGTTCCTGCCCCCAGGATAGAAAAGAGAGCTGAAAAAATTGCTGTTATCGGTGCGGGTCCTGCCGGATTAACAGCAGCAAATGACCTTGCCGGGATGGGTTATCAGGTGACTGTTTTTGAAAAAGAGTCCAGGGTTGGGGGGATGATGATGTGGGCAATACCATCTTACAGGCTTCCGCGTGAGCAGATAATGTTTGATGTGAGCAATATAGAGGCCAGGGGAGTTGAGATTAAGTTAAATACGCATTTTGCAAGTCCCGATATGACGATATCAGGTCTTCTGGAAGGTGGATATAAAGCTGTTTTTATAGCTGTTGGTGCACAGAGAGGGCGGAAGCTTGAGGTTTCCGGAGAAGAGGGTACAGAGGGGGTCATGGATTGTCTTGATTTTCTAAAGGATGTGAGTGCTGGTGATTTGAAAAGCCCGGGTAAAACAGTAGCAGTGATTGGGGGTGGTAACTCAGCGGTGGATGCTGCGAGAACGGCTAAAAGGATAACGCCTGATGTTCACATCGTTTACAGAAGGACTAGAAATGAGATGCCGGCTCTTAAACATGAGATTGAAGAAGCGGAGCTTGAAGGCATCAGCTTTCATTATCTGGTGGCTCCTGTGAAAGTTCTTGTTGAAAATGGAAAGGCTAAGGGGCTTGAATGTGTAAAAATGGAATTGGGAGAGCCTGACAGTAGTGGGAGGCGAAGGCCTCAACCTATTCCTGATTCAGAATTTGTAATTGATACAGATTGTATAATAACGGCGCTTAGTCAAGAGGCAGATCTCGAATTTCTAGGTGATGACAGTGGGTTAGAGGCGACCAAATGGGGAACCCTTGTAGTGGATGATGGTCTGAAGACCGGTATAGAAGGTGTATTTGCGGGTGGTGATGTAGCTATGGGGCCAAGTACTATTATCGAATGTATTGCTCAGGGGCATCTGGCGTCTAAATCAATCGATTGTTACATAAGAGGAGAGGGCTTTGAGGAGACCAAAGATAAAGCCTGGGTTACTCTTATAGAAGGAGATTATATCCAGGAGAGGGAAAGTAATTTTGATAGTACGCCTCGCGAAGAAATGGCGACCATACCTAAGTCCAGAAGAGGTTCATTTGACCTGGTTGAGCTTGGCTTCATGGAATCGCAAGCCAGGTTAGAGGCTGATCGGTGCTTGAAGTGTGATCTGAGTATCAACGTTGTGGCTGATGATTGCATACTTTGTGGCAGGTGCAGTAGTGTTTGTCCTGTTGATGCACTGGAACAGGTTGATGCAGATACGGGAGGTGATCATAAGCCACATGTTAGTAAAGACGGGGTTGTGATAAGGCATACAGATATGTGTATCAGATGTGGAAATTGCAAAGATTGTCCGGTGGATGCAATTAATATGAAGCGTGTATTCTGGGAGCCTAATGAAGAAATTAATAAATCGCATAAAGCACAAGTAGTGAGTAGTGATTAGGGCGTTAGGATAGTGATGTGGGTTTGTTTATAAGTGATATTTAGAAGGGGACGCTTAAATGAATTTAATCTTATTTTTGATCAGGAAGCTTACAGAAACTGAGGTATGGAAATCTGTATTTCGCCATGGTTATAAGGATACCCCCAGGAACAGGGCGCTTCAGACTATAAGTAATGTATGGTTGCATTTGCATCCTGTAAAGGTTCCAAAGCACGCTGTTAAGATTCGGTATACATGGTGTCTTGGCGGGCTGACATTCTTTATTTTCCTTTATTTAACAGTGACGGGTGTCCTGTTAATGTTTTATTATGTTCCGGATGTTAATCGGGCATATGCAGATATGATTGATCTGATGTATGTTGTCCCTCTGGGGAGGCTCTTGAGAACATCACATCGATGGGCAGGACATGCTATGGTCATAACAGTTTGCTTTCATATGTTGAGGGTGTTTCTTACAGGTTCTTATAAGGCCCCGCGACAATTTAACTGGGTATTAGGTGTACTGTTATTGGTTTTGACCTTTCTGCTTAGTTTTACCGGATACCTGTTGCCATGGGATCAGCTTGGATACTGGGCAATAATGGTTGGAACAAATATGGGCGCTGCAACCCCGGTTATGGGTTATCAGGGTCCTTTTGCTGATCTATTAGGTGTGAAGATTAATAACGATGTTCGTTTTGCTCTCCTGGGTGGTACGCAAATTGATGCTCCGTCATTACTGCGGGCATACGTGTGGCATTGCATAGGAATACCAATAATAGCGGGAGCGTTGATGATCCTACATTTTTGGCGTGTTAGAAAAGACGGTGGTATTTCAGGGCCTCTATAAATAGTTGGGAGAATTTATTTATGTCAAATCATGCAGATGCACAAGCTGCAAGCAATAAAAAAACGGAGAAGGTATTTTCTTGGCCGGATCTGGTTGCAAAGGAATTTATAGCAGCAATTTTGGTAACTGTTGTCTTGCTTGTTTATTCTTATTATGTTGATGCTCCATTAAGGGAGCTCGCCAATCCCGGGGAACCTGAGAATCCGGCAAAGGCGCCTTGGTATTTTCTGGGTTTACAGGAAATACTTGTCTATTTTGATCCCTGGATTGCGGGAGTTGTGGTCCCCAGCATTATAATTGTTGGGTTGATGGTAATTCCATATGTAGACGTAAATCCAAAAGGGAATGGCGGATACTGCTTCAGGGATAGAAAATTTGCAGTAACTGTTTTTATGTTCGGGTTTATTTTCTGGTATGTGCTTATAATAGTTGGTACATACATGAGGGGGCCGTTCTGGTCGTTCTTCTGGCCCTGGGAAACTTGGAGTTTTGATTTTCCAACTCCTCCACCGTTAATAAATCTGCCTAACTGGTTGGGTGTTTTTGCTCTTTTAGTATATTTCGGATTCGGAATGCTGATTCCGGCAGTTGCCTTCTGGAAGTTTGCAAAACAGCTCGGTTTTATCAGGTACAACATTACTATGAGTCTGTTTTTGCTTATGATGGGAGTAATTGTAAAGATTGCCTTGAGGCTTATGTTTAATATTAAGTATATATTACAAACACCCTGGTTTAACATTTAGGGATTCCGAAGACGATGATTGATTTATTTTTTTCTATTTTTTCGAGAGAAGTAAACAAATGAAAAAGAAATTATTTTTGTTGTCCAGTATATTGCTGCTGGTTAGCTCTTTTTTGTGGATACAGAAATTGCGAGAACCAGAGTGGAAGCAATATCAGGTAGAGTACTATGAGCAGAAGCGAAATGAAGTAGAGAAAAAGCTGCAAAATGCAAAGAAAGAAGAAGAAATTGCGGAATTAGAAGAAAAGCTCGCTAAGCTGCGAAAGCCTAAATATCAAGTTAAACAGATACTTCTTAAAGGTGATTATGGTTGGGCTCAACAAACTAACGGACAAAAAACGGATAGATGTATGACCTGCCATATTGATGAATCTAAATTGACAGCATCTCATGAAACGGTAGTTAAGGATTTTCCATTTGATATTTATGGTTGTACTGTATGTCATGGGGGAAATGGTCGTTCGCTTGAAGAAGAACATGCGCATCATGGTATTTTCAAACATAAGAGGGCGATGCGTCAAAGAGTGGAACATGCAGAAGTGCTTTTCGATATGTGGAATGAATTTGCTACCCTTTCCCTTGAAGATGATACGGAATGGAGTAGTTTTAAAGATCGTACAATCACAGGCGAAAAAGCGATTTATATGGGTAGCGGGAAATGCATGCGGTGTCACACAGGGCTTACCGCTCCGCATGTGGAAAGATGGAAGAGGGTAAAATTCGAAAGCTTTAATGTAATCAAAGAAGCTCCTGATTACATCAAAGGAGATGAGGAGTATAGGAAGAAATGTTATGAATGTCATACTACAGGCTACAACAAAGAGACGGGAACATATGAGGAGGAGGGTATAACCTGTGAAGCATGTCATGGTCCCGGTGAGGTATATGCGTTTTTTATGGATAGAGGCAAGGCAACTGAGGGTCAGAAAATAGCTAAAATCACTCCTGCCTATAACAAATGTGGCGGTACAGAAGGCTGCCATAGAAGTAGAAGGCATGAGATGAGGGTTAAATTCTTCAGAGATAGTAAGGAACATGATCCTTACGAGTGGTTTAATCCGAAGTATAAACGTATCATGAGTGAAGTCTCAGAGAAAAAGAAAAGTGTTGCTGTCGAGGACAGTGGTTCAAAGCTTCCTAAGCATAATATAAAGTTCGTCAGGTAAAGTCATAAGAGTTTATTGTAAAAATAACAGTAAGCAGCCTTAAGAGATTAAATTTTTTGTTCTGATATATATTTATGGATGTTTTATGTTTCGTTGTAATTTTTGATAAAAGAAAGGGAGGATTTTCATAATGGATCTTCTGAAAACGTGTGCGGTTGTGGTTTTCTTTTCAGTTTGTTGCACATTGCACTTTGCAAATGCGTCAACTGAACCGGATTATATGGGCGAATTAGACTATGTGGGTGCTGAAGCTGGCAAAGGAGCCTCTGCAGATGGTGTTGGAGGTCCTGGTTTAGAGCCTATCACTAAGAAGCAGCATGAAAGGGCTAAAAACTTTTATAGTACAGTCTACCCATCTGCTGCGGCCAGGGCGCTGTATAGCGATAACGTAGGATTGGAAAAAGGTGCTGGGCCATGGCAGGATTTCTATAAGCCTAAGCCATTACATATGTACTGGTTCCCTTCAAGGCATTATGTAAAGCCGGAAGGAACTTATTATGATCAACTTCTTGAAAAGTACAAGGCTGACCAGTGTATTGAGTGTCATGAAAAGGTCACACCTGGTATCGTTCATGACTGGAGGGCATCAACACATGCTGATCCGAAAAAGAGCGATTATTTTGCTATAAGAACAAGGCAGATTGAAGAGCTTATTGAGAGAGATCTGGATAAAGTTGATTGCAGCGAGTGTCACGGTAAAGACCATAACGAGCTTCATATGCCTACACCGGATATCTGTGGTAATTGTCATCCTAAACAGGTGAATGAATATTTAGATGAAATGGAGTACGGACGTCCTAACCATGTTGATACTTTTACCGCTAATGTTGTACCACCGTGGTATCCGGAATTAGCCAGGCAGGGTTATCTGACATCTATGTTTGGTTGTGACTACTGCCACGGAACAACAGAGAAGTGCGATATTTGCCACACAAGACATAAGTTTACTGCGGAGGAGGGTAGAAGGCCTGAAGCATGCATGAGCTGTCATATGGGCTTTGACCATCCGGATGCTGAGTCTTATGGTGAATCGAAGATGGGAATGATTTATCATATGGAAGGCGAGGAGTGGGACTGGGGCAAACCGCTTGGTGAAATTATACCAGGTAAGGACTATAGAGCACCTACCTGTCAATACTGCCATATGTATCAGTCAGAAGGGAAATTTACCCATACACTTGCTGCAAAGGGTATATGGCGAATGGGTACTGTTCCGCCGAAAAGTGTAGAATTTGAATCTTCTCTGAAGGCATATCCTTATGGGGTAAAGCTGCCGCCTCTTGATCACAAGCTTGATATATATTCAGAAGCAAATAGAAAAAAGAGAGAACAATGGATAGAGATGTGTTCAAATTGTCATAGTCCACGATGGGGTAGACTCTATCTTGAGAATCTGGATGATATGATGTTTGAGATGTGGAAAATGCAGGACAGGGCACATCTGATTATGGATGGTTTGGCCGCGGCCAATGCATTTGACCCTCCGGTATCAGAACGAGACCCATTCCCGATGGGCGAAGTCCTTGCGGATGCACTGGGCCCTGGATTGCTGGGAGAAGGTATTTATAACGCATTTAAAACCACTGGAGGCAAGGTGCCGGTATATGGTCCAATACTTGGAGTATACACTGTCTTTATGGCGGGAAGAAATAATCCTTCTCACATTGAGAATATCTATACCAATCTTTGGTTTGGGGATAAGGCTCACGCTTATAAAGGTACCGCTCACGTTCAACAGGATATATCCTGGTGGTACGGTGCATCAAAAGTTTTCCAGAGAGTAAATGAAATGGAAAGTGAGGCACAGAAGCTTTATCGTGCTATGGAAACTGACAATTTGCTAGGTAAAAAAGAAAGGAAAAGATCTGCAGGATTGATTGGCGGTATTATTGTTTTTGCCGGACTTTTACTCGTAGGGATGGTTGTTGCCGTTAGAATGAGAAAAAAAGATTAAGAACATAGAGTAAATATGCAGTATTACTTGTTGTTTAGTATAAAAAAAGAGGCGCTCGATATCGAGCGCCTTTTTTTTTGCAGTAAATTAAGATTATTAAAATAGTATTTATTACTAAACACATATAAAATTATTTAAGTATAAGCGTTTAGACAATAGCTTTATTAACCTTGATTTATAGAATAAATGCTAATAGAATCCAAATGAGAGGTTTTATAGGTTATTTAGAAACGGTCGGTAGATGAATGATAGTGATTTGTTACTTAAGAATGGTTCTATAATTGCGATAATAGGTGGCGGACCTGGGGGGAGTTTCTTTGCGCATTTTGCATCTCGGTATGCAAAAGATGCTGGCCTTAATGTATCTATAAAAATTTTTGATAGAAAAAGTTTCTGCCAGAGAGGTCCACGTGGCTGTAATATGTGTGCTGGGGTTATTTCTGAGAATCTCTTTAATAACCTGGAAAAAGAGAACATACATATTACCGATTTATGCGTACAAAGAAAAATAGAAGGTTATTGTTTTCAAACACAGGATGAGAGTGTCGCGCTTCACCATCCTGTTCCTGGTCACTCTTCTAAGATTGTTACCGTGTTTCGAGGCAATGGGCCGCTGCAGTCAGTACACGAAGGCAATATCAGCTTTGATGACTATCTGTTAAATCATGTAAAGGAGCAGGGAGTAGAGATAATTTCTGATATGGTTAAGGATTTCAGGTTGCCGTCCAGGAAAGGAGAGCCGGTAAAAATAATATGTGGTGAGCGACACTCTAAAAAAGAATTTGCTGCTGATCTTGTAGTAGGAGCTTTTGGCGTAAACACCGGAATGATGGAAAAGGTTAGTAATATGGGTTTTGGATACAAACCACCAAAGACTGTTCGAACGTGTCAATGTGAAATAATGCTAAGTCGTGAGCATATAGAAAAAACGTTTGGCAACAATGTTTTTGTTTTTGCTTTAGGTAAAAGGGAACTAAAATTTGCTTCTATCACACCAAAAGCAGATTATGTTACGGTTAATCTGGTAGGCAGAAAAGATTTAACAAGAAACAACCTGATTGACTTTCTTGACCACCCGACAGTAAGAAATTTGATGCCTGCAAAATGGAGAATTCCTAATAATTTTTGTATGTGTATTTCTAAGATTCCCGTCACTTATGCAAAGCACCCTTTTGCAGACAGGATAGTCGTTCTAGGTGATGCAAGTATTTCAAGAACCTATAAAAGTGGAATAGAATCCGCGTTTAATATGGCGAAAATGTCTGCTCATACAGCATTTAAGAATGGAGTGTCGGCAAAGTCTTTCATGAATGGTTATTTTAAACCGGCTAAAAAACTTCTGGCCAGAGACAATTTTTATGGAATATTGATGCTCAAAATTAATGATTATATTTCTTCGAACAGGCGACTCGCAAACAGACAAGTACAGTTAGTAAAATGCGACAATGATAAAAAAACAGCAAGTCAAATTAATGAAATACTCTGGAATATGCTTACAGGAAATGTGCCTTATAAAGAAATATTTTTTAAAGCAATGAGCTTACGTCTAATATCAAAAACGTTGCCGTTAAATCCTCTCTGCTGGAAAAGAAAAAAGAGAAATGTTTAAAGCAGCGATAAATAAGGGATTGATTGTTATATGAATGATAATGACTATTTCATAAAAGATGGCTCAAAGATTGTTGTAGTTGGTGGTGGGCCAGCAGGAAGTTTTTTTGCATATTTTGCGTTAAAAATTGCTAAGCAAAAAGGCATAGCTGTGGACATTACTATTTTCGAAGGAAAGAACTTTTCTCAAAAAGGGCCACGTGGGTGCAATATGTGTCCGGGAGTTTTATCGGAAAAACTTTATGGAGAACTGAAAAAAAATGATTTACTTCCGCCGGACAGATGTGTGCAGAAGGTGGTCAAAGGTTACTATTTCCATACTCATGATGGATGTGTAGAAGTTCAGAATCCAGCGCCATCCGTCGAAAAAAAAATATTAACGGTTTTCAGAGGCGATGGCCCCATGTTTTCACAACTATCTGAAAGTAAGAGTTTTGACAACTTTCTTTTGCGGCGAGCAGAAAGTATGGGAGCTAACGTTAGTTCTGATATTGTAAGCAATATAATATTTCCATCAGATAAGAAAGAACAGGTAAAAGTATATTTTGGGAAGAAAAGTTCCTGGAGAATAATGAATGCTGATCTTGTAGTGGGTGCGTTCGGATTGAATACCGGTATGCTGGAAAAAGTGAAAGGACTGGGGATTGGCTATATTCCGCCTAAAACTGTTAGAGCTTGCCAGGCCGAGATTTATGTTGGGAATAGAAATGATAGCAAAAACATTGATAGTAGAATCCGTATATTTTCATTAGGTATAAAACCAATTACGTATGCCTCTTTTACACCAAGAGGAGACTATATAACTGTTACGCTCGTTGGTAAAACTGATTTGAATAAAGAGCATTTGATAGAATTTCTTAATCACCCAGTTGTCCGCCGTACCTTCCCGGAAGAAGGCTGGAAGATGCCAAAAAACTATTGTATCTGTTTTCCCAAGATAAATATTACACAAGCCAGGCATCCATTTTCCGATAGATTTGTTGCTATTGGCAGTGCGGGTATTTCAAGATATTATAAGCATGGTATTGAGTCTGCTTTTATTAGCTCCAGGATAGCGGCAAAAAGTGTGTTTGAATCCGGTGTCTCTGAGGGCGCTTTCAGAAAAGGTTATTATAAACCTGTAATAAAGGTTTTTGGATCTGACAGTTTGTATGGAAGGTGGGTTTTTGGTCTTAATGATTATATCACTTCTAGAAAACGTATTTCTGCCGGTTATTTTTCATTCCTTAAGTCAGACAAAAAATTGCCTGTTTCCAAAATACAGATGCAGTTTTTGTGGAATATGTTTACGGGGAGCATTCCATTTAAGAAGTTGTTTATCAAGGTGTTCGATCCAATGTTACAGCTCAGATTACTCCCTGTGACTGTGATAGTCTGGAATAAACAGGCGTTTGAGTCTCTTTTCAGCGGCGGGAAGTTAAGACATGAAAAGAGATTAAATATCCTTGCAAATAAGGGACTTGGCCCGCTTGAAGATGGTCAGACAGTGGTTGTCATTGGTGGAGGTCCCGGTGGGACGAGTTGTGCAATTACGCTTAGCAAATTGGCAAAGAGACGCAACATTAATTTAAATATAGTGTTGTATGAAGGTAAGGATTTTGAGAAGGATGAACAGTTTAATCCATGTGTAGGAGTGCTGTCTCCACCCATAGAAGAAATATTACAGAGTAAATTAGGAATTCCATTTCCACACGAACTTGTATTGGAAAAGATTCCCGCATATTATCTGCATTCTGATGACGAAGATATAAAGTTAGAAAGCGATGGTGAAATGTCATGTGCGGTACATAGAATATTATTTGATAATTACCTTTTACACTGCGCGAAAGATGCTGGGGTAAAAATAATTCATGGTAGAGTGACAAATATTGACGTTGAGCCTAGTGGGACAATGGTCTACAGTGAAAGGGACAATAGACGGGCAGATGTAGTTGTTGGGGCGTTTGGTTTGGATGAAGGGGCGTGTAAGGTTTTTGAAACGGCTACACATTATCGAACAGGTCGTTATATGAGCACTATTTTAACCAAATTTTTTCCTGAAAAAGAAGAGATGGAGAAGTTTGGAAACTGTATACACGCTTTTATTCCCTTGCTGAGAGGTATAGAGTTTGGCGCCATAACTCCCAAGATTGACCATCTTGATATTAATATTGCCGGTTCAAAAGTCAACTGGCGTATGATGGATAATTTTCTTTTGATGCCTCAGGTTACCAGGGTTTTACCCTCTAATTTTGCCATGCAGAGACACGAATTGTTTTATAGTCGATGGCAGTTTCCAACATCCCCTGCAAAAAATCTCTTTGGAGATAGATATGTTACTGTTGGAGATGCGGCAGGTATTATTCGAGCATTTAAGGGGAAAGGTGTGAATACTGCTTGTCTGACTGGGATAAGGGCGGCAGAGGTGATGATGGACGTGGGTATATCAAAAGAAGCTTTTAAGGATTATTACAATAGTTTTTCTGATATAACCCACGATCTTCCTTATGGAAAAGTCATTAGAATGCTCGCGGGTTTCAGCGCACATTACGGGCTTTTTAGCCCAATGATTCGATTGGCAAAGGAAGATAAGAAATTCAGGACGGCCTTTTTCAATTCCGTTGCGGGGAGTAAAATGTTTAAAGATATAATATTTGAAACTATTAGCTTGCAATTATCATGGAAAGTTGTGAGAATTCTTGTAGCATGGCTTCTGGGAAGGCTCTCTTTTATGTCATGGGTTATAAAACCTATAAGTAAGGTTTTAACTAATAAACGAACATGATGGTAAAAAATGAAAAAAAAAGAAATTTACATTTTAGAGATCTTTAAGAAAAAAAAGCCTTTAACTATAATCCTTGAACACCTGAGTTCCTTGTTGAAGGCTATTGAAATCAAATCAATAAAAAAGAAAATGATTCTTGTGTTTTTAATCCTGGCCCTCATTCCTCTGTTGGCAATGAGGCTGTGGGTTTATCCTAAAGCACAGGATGCGTTGCAAATGTCTTTAGTACAGAATCTGCAAAGTGTTGGGCATAAGCAGGCAGAACTTATCAAAGGTTGGATTGAAGAAAGAAAGGGTGATGTGAGGGTTATTGCTGAGAACCCTTTTACACTGCTTGCATCCAGGATAGAAACGAATGATAAGCGGTTCTGGCGTCTTTTGAGATATACTCACTACATAAGATACGAGTATGGTTATAAGGAGGTTCTTATAAGTGATACAGAGGGTATAGTCCATGTCTCCACACAAAAGGGAAGAATAGGTGCAGATGTATCTGGTCTGGAATATTTTAAAAAGGCGATGAACGGAGAGACATTCGCGTCACAGATATTCCCTTCAAAGGAACTCGTTGAAAATAAATTCGGCAGGATGGAAACAGGTGTTCCGACTATGGTGGTTGCAACTCCGATTACTGATCAGAATAAAATAATGGGTGTTGCATGCCTCAGGGTTGACGTGCAAAAAATAAGTGAATTAATGCAAAGTATAAAATTGGGTGAGAGTGGCGAAACATATCTTGTTAACAAGCAGGGATATATGATAACAGAATCTCGATTCGCAACTGATTTAAGGAATAGGGGTTTGATAGAATATGGCACAACTCTTGAATCTAAACTAATTAACCCTGAAACAGGAAAATTGACAAAGTCTGTTGCGGAGTGTCTGAAAGGGCACACAGGTTCTGATGGAGAGGGCTATGTGGATTATCGTGGTGTGAAGGTTATAGGTTTCTGGCAATGGGTCCCGGAGTTGGATTGGGGTGTAATTGCTGAGATTGATTACAAAGAAGGTTATATAGAGGTTAACAGGCTTCGCAAGAATGTTAATACGATTATGATTATAGTCTCTTTAGGAGTAGTGTTACTTGCTGTTTTTATGGGACAAAGAATGGTGGCCCCCATCCTTTATCTAACAGACGCGACAAGAAAAATGAATGCTGGTGATCTTACTCAAGAGGTAGATATTCATACCAGAGATGAAATTGGTGAGCTTGCAGTTTCTTTCAATATGATGACCAGGACCTTAAAAAACAGAAACGAGGAGCTTCAGTCATCTAATATTTTTATGGAATCAATGTTTGATGCCATAAGAGATCCCATGACAGTCCTGGATAAAGATGGGACTATTAAACAGGTTAATAAGGTCGCAATTGATACCTATGGTGAGGATATTATCGGGAAGAAATGCTTTTCTGTTTATAAAGGCCGGGAATCTATTTGTGGCCATTGTCCTACAATGAAGTCAATTGAAACATTGGAGCCTGCTACGGCGGAGCACTATGTGGAAAGGGACAAAAAATACGTACTTATTTCTTCTTATCCTATCTTAAATAAAGATGGAAAACTAGAATCAATAATAAAACTTGTTAGAGATATAACGGAACAGAAGAAGCTTGAAAAGGAACTCCAGGATTATACCGCGAATCTGGAGAAGACCGTTGAGGAAAGAACAAGAGATTTAAAATCTACAAATGAAGAGCTGAAGCAACGAAGTGTTGAGATCGAAAAAGCCAATGAGGAGTTGCGTAGCCTTGATAAGATGAAAGACGTAATGATCCGAGATGTGACTCATGAATTAAAATCACCGGTAGCACAGGTTCAAATGGCCATAGATCTCTGGACTAATGAGGCAACTAAGGAAAAAGTAGATAAAGAGAAGGGGAAAAAGCTAAGTAAAATAATCTATGACAATATTCAGAGACTGAAGAAAACAATTCAAAGCATTTTGGATTTGTCAGTATTAGAGTCTGGTCGTGTCGCATATCAAAAGGAGGCTTTGGACCTGGAGGTGTTGGTACATCAAACAGCAGAAGGGTTAAAATTAATAGCCGAGAAGAAAAAGTTGATATTAACAACGAGGATTCCTGACAAACTTCCGAACGTGTTTGGAGATAGAACAGAGATTACAAGGGTTGTCTCAAATTTAATAGATAATGCTATAAAATACTCTGAAACTGGAGAAATAATAGTCTCTGCTGTGAGAAGGCCCAGGGAGGTAGAAATAGCAGTTAAAGATCAGGGGATTGGCTTGATTACGCCAAAGGGAAGTTTTGATAAGCTATTTAGTAGATTCTACCAGGAAAGAGCAAGTGCTGACGGTTCAGGAGTGGGTCTTGCTATCTGTAAAAAGATTGTAAACGCTCATGGTGGGAAGATCTGGGTTGAAAGTGAAGGCAAGGGAAAAGGTACAACATTCAAGTTTACATTGCCGGTAATTACAGATGAGAAAACAAAACGGGATACCTCAAGTTCAAATCCTGAAGAAGTGTCGTGATTTTAACTATGGAAATTTCCATTACGATTTGTATAGTATACCACTTGAGGGTAAGGTATTTGTCTCTTCAATAATTACGGTACGTAAATACATAAATGAAAGAAAGGAGAACAGAGAATGGGTAAGACAATAATGATAGTTGAGGATGAACAGGCATTTCATGATCTTTATTCCATGATGCTGGAAGACACGGGTTATGAGATAGTGCGTGCATACGACGGAGATGAGGCTTTGGCAAAACTGGAAGAGAAGAAACCCGATTTAATTATCCTCGATATACTTCTGGACCTGGTAACCGGAGATACATTCTTTCTTTATATAAAGGGTATGCCTGAATATTCTGATATTCCGGTTATTATATGCAGCAGTTTTTCACAAAAGGCATACAAAAATTTAAAGGATATGGATCCGAATCTTGTCTTTCTTGAAAAACCATTTACCAAAGAAAAAATGATTGAAGAAATTACGGCTAAGATAGGATAAAGGAAATATGACGTGCCTGTAAATAACGGTTTAAATCGTTTAAACCGTTCAATCAGTATTCGTTCCAGGGCTTCGGTACCTGATTGCGGTTTTGCTGTATGTAGTATTAGGCCATGTTTGAAAGTCGTTTGAGATAACTGATAAGCTTGAAGCAAAAGCTTGTCAGTTTTGTGTAATAATAACAACTCGGTTTTTCTACTGTTATTTTGTCGCCAACACAGAGTTGTCCTCCCTTAATGACTCTGCAGCGTATTCCGCCCTTATCATTCATTGCGTCTCTGGCGCCGAGGCCAATCTTCTTTTCCATGTTATTGCATGGATTGCATTTTTCTTCTACGTAAACAAGTATTTGGCCTATACGTAAATTTTTAGTGATCAATTCGTTCAGTTTGATACCTTTAACCACAATCTGTCGCCTGCTCGCACCAGCAGGAACTTCATAGCCAAGTTCACGGGACATTTCATCTATAACTTCGGTTTCCACTAAAGTGATTTGTCCAATCTGAAATGTATCTGAACGGTAATCACCTACTATTCCAAAATTTGAACGAACAGCAACGTGATTACAGATTTCAGCGGCAGCATTTCGCTTTCGAACAATATGAATTGAGATCACTTCAGCCATATTTGTTTTTCTGTTTTTTGGGTTTTCAATTTAATAATCAGCCAGCTTGCAAAGCAGCCGATAATATAGTGAGGGAAGTCCCACCATACAAAGGTTGTCCCGATTAAAGTACGGCCTGTAAATGTAGAGCGTATATATTCAAGAAATATAGGGTGCCATAATTGCAGACATTCAAGAAGGCAGGTGGCCCCAAAAACTGAGCATGTTACCCAAAATGCAGTAGCATAAGGAAAAAACAAAATTACAACAAAACACCAGAACATTTCGTAAAGGATACCACCTGCATAATAATTAAACCACCACGAGCATGGTCCAGTATAAAATTTACTGGCAAGGCCTGACGGGGTTATTATGAGAAGTAATATGAAACTGTAAAAACGTGGTACCCTGGCGCTGTTAACATTACCCTTGCAAATCATTCTCATGCCCTTTGGAAAAATACACAATAGATTATTATATCGTGTAATACAAAATTATGTAAAATTATTTTTTGATTATATTTGTCTGTCGTGAGGCAATAATTTTTCTTGTTGATTCGTAGGTACGGTTGATTTAGAATTAAGTGATATATACCAGTTAAAATCTTTTTAATATAGATGTAATGGGAAAAATTGAAATTAAGGAAGAGAGATGCAAGGGTTGTGAGCTTTGCATCGATGTTTGTCCTTATGGGCTTTTGAAGATGTCTGTTGAGGTTAATCATTATGGCTATCACACCGCACAATTTGTTAACGGTAATGGTCAAAAATGTACTGCGTGTAAATTTTGCGGTTTGATGTGTCCGGACTTTGCGATAGATGTTTACAAATAACTTTAATAACTTTGCTTTTGATAATTGTTCTAAAAACTGCCGTACCATTTCAACTAAGTAAAACAGTTCATTGCTATTCTCACGCATGTTACTCTCGTAGAAATCGCCTTTTTAGGTAAAAGTTTCTTGCCTTGCTAATATTTACTGGTATGATTGCTTAATGCATATTCTATTTAGTATTTCAAAGCTGATAACACTTCGACTTCTCTCCGTGTGAAGTCATCCTGATCGGAGTCGAAGGATAATCTCTTGTCACAAAGGACTTAATTTAAATGTTTAAATCTACAACCATATTATCGGTAAGACATAAAGACTCTATAGCTATAGGTGGTGACGGACAGGTTACTATGAGCTCCTTTATAGTTAAAAAAGAGGCCTGTAAGATCCGGAAATTATACCATGAAAAGGTTTTTGTCGGGTTTGCCGGGTCGGCGGCAGATGCATTTGCTCTGATGGAAAGGTTTGAATCTAAATTAGAGAAATATCAGGGTAATGTGCTTCGGAGTGCACATGAACTTGCTAAAGACTGGCGTACTGATAAGGTTTTAAGAAAGCTGGAGTCACTGTTAATAGCTGTTGATAAAGATTGCTCTCTCCTTGTTTCCGGTAGTGGAGAGATAATTGAACCGGATGATGGGATTCTGGGTATAGGTTCCGGTGGACAGTTTGCTACCGCTGCGGCAAGGGCGCTTGTAAAACATTCTGAACTTAGTGCAAAACAGATAGTAGAGGAGGCACTAAAGATAACAGCAGATATATGTGTATATACAAATGCAAATATACGTGTGGAGGAGATTAAGTGAGGGAGTTGACACCTAGGAAGATAGTTGAGGAATTAGATAAATATATAGTTGGTCAGAAGGAGGCAAAGAGAGCAGTTGCGATAGCAATAAGGAACCGGTGGAGGAGATTGCAGCTTTCTGATGAACTACGTGAGGAGGTTATGCCCAAAAATATTATAATGATAGGTCCTACCGGTGTGGGAAAGACTGAGATTGCACGCAGAATAGCAAATTTAGTCAAAGCGCCTTTTCTGAAGGTGGAGGCTTCTAAATATACAGAGGTTGGTTATCACGGACGTGATGTAGAGTCGATGATAAGAGATATCGTAGAAATTGCTGTTAATATGGTGCGGACAGAACAGATGGAAAAAGTAAGCGTGAAGGCAGATATGAATACAGAGGAGAGATTGCTGGATCTGCTGCTCCCATTACCTGAAGCTAAAGAAGAGGTAGCTGTCGTTAGAGGGGAAGGTGAAGACCGGGATGTCGATAAGGGGGGTACGGTCGTCGAAAAGAGGGAAACAACTCGCGAAAAATTCAGGAATAAGTTGAGACAGGGTAAACTTGAAGATCGTATGGTGGAGATTAAAACACAGGAGAAACCTGTTGTTATGCAGGGGATTGTTGCAGGAATAGAGGAGATAGGAGTCGATTTTCAGAATGTAATTGAAAAGATGATTCCACCAAAGACACAGGTAAAAAAGACGCCGATAAGTGATGCCCGAAAAATTATTAAACAGGAAGAAGCCGAGAAACTGATAGATAAGGAAAAAGTTACAAAGGATGCGTTGCATCGTGCTGAAAATATGGGGATAGTATTCATAGACGAGTTGGACAAGGTCGCAAGTCGTGAATCAGGTCACGGCCCCGATATATCACGCGAGGGAGTACAGAGAGATATCTTGCCCATTGTAGAGGGTTCTACTGTTGTAACCAGATACGGCATGGTTAAGACTGACAGGATTCTGTTTATAGCTGCCGGTGCGTTTCATGTTTCAAAGCCCTCAGATCTGATTCCTGAGCTTCAAGGTAGATTTCCAATAAGAGTTGAGCTGAAAGATTTAGGAAAAGAGGAGTTTATCAGGATTCTTACAGAGCCTAAAAACGCATTGATAAAACAATATACCGAACTTCTGAAAACGGAGAAAGTAAATCTCCAATTTAACAAAGATGCGATTGAAGAGATAACCGATGTGGCAGTTAAAATAAATAAGCGAAGTCAAAGTATCGGTGCCAGGAGACTGCATACGGTAATGGAAAAATTACTGGAAGACGCCTCTTTTGATGCTCCGGACCTGGATGATAAGAATATTGTTGTTGATGCAGAATACGTACAGGATAAGATGAAAGATATTGTAAAAGATGAAGACTTAACGAAATATATTCTGTAGTTGGCAGATTTTCGAATTAATGAAAAACTTGCCAGTTGTGAACTCTTCAAACAAGGCATATTCGGCTTATTTATTTGCCTCCTCAGTAGAATCTGGATGTCCTTCGGAGCTTTTGACAACTTTTAAATAAGGTTTCCAAAGATCACTGCAAATTGCCATTAATTGCTCAGATCGCTTCTTGCCAAAATCAATAAAGAATTGCAATTATGTTAGGTAATAGTTTAATGACAGTCGAAACAAAGGGAAATTACAAATCCGGGTTTGTAACGATATGGGGACGGCCAAATGTAGGTAAGTCTACACTTCTTAATATGCTTATCGGGGAAAAGGTGGCTATTGTTACGCCGCGGCCGCAGACAACACGTAATAGAATTTCCGGGATATGTGAGACGGAAGAGGGGCAGATTGTCTTCCTTGATACGCCGGGAATTTTGAAGCCAAAACAGAAGCTGGACGAATATCTGGTGAAGTCAGCGCGTTCCTGCCTTAGAGATGCTGATGTGGTCTTATTTGTTGTAGATGGCACCACAACCCCGCATAGTGATGATAAGCGCGCCGCAAAACTGATACGTAATATTGATAAAGACGTTCTGCTGGTTGTCAATAAGATAGATATTGCGGACATTCCAAACCTCGACGCTATTATAGCGGAGTATAAAAAACTCGGAAATTTTAAGGGAGGTGTTGCTGTTTCTGCTGTTACGCAGATCAATATTCCTATACTGATAAAAAAAATATTTGAATTAATGCCGGAGAACTCTGCCTACTATCCGGAAGGTACTGTCACAGACCAGCAGGATAAACTTGCAATTGCCGAGCTTATCCGGGAACAGGTACTATTGTCCGTTAGACAGGAGATACCACATGGAGTGGCTGTAGTGGTAAAGGAGTTCGAGTCAAGAAATGATGAACTTGATTATATATCGGCGAATATATACGTCGAAAAGCAGGGCCATAAATTGATTGTTGTCGGTGGGAATGGGCGAATGCTTAAAGAGATAGGAAGGAAGTCTCGGGAAGGTATCGAGGGGCTTTTCGGTAAAAAAGTTTATCTGGATCTCTGGGTCAAGGTCAGCAAAAACTGGCGTAAAGATGAGGCGGCATTAACACGCTTTGGATACAAGTGAGGGATTAAATGTGGAATAGAAGATTTTCTACAAGGATTACTGTTTCGATTGTTGCACTCAGCTTGGTGATCGGTTTGTTCTGTATATCTGACTCTTTTGCAAACCAGCCGTGCTTTAAGTGTTGTGGAAGTGGAATATGGCATGTAGACAACAACATGCCCTGCAGCGGCAAAAGTTGTAGTTATTGTGTAAAATGTGATGGCTGTCGCGGCTCGGGACAAATCTCAGATTCGGTAGAACGTTGTGAAGATTGTAAGGGACTGGGGCACGTTCATAAAAACAGTAAAAAGGTCTGTACATACGCAGGGTGCAAATATTGTTCTCCGTGTAAATCATGTAAAACAAAAGGTTGGAAGTAAGACAATGCTGTGAAAAAACATGATAACCGTTTATGGGAAAAACACCTGGCTATTTGTAGCGGTTTGATTTGTCAGACCCGTGTTTGTGAGGTACGATAAATCGTTCTGCTAAACCAAAAAACAAAAATTTCTATTTTATACAGTAAGGAGTTGAAAATGAGCTCTCGTATCAGAATTTTATTTCTTGTATGTTTAAACCTGTTTATTGTGTCTAGTGTATTTGCAGATAACATAAATAGATCATATATAAAACTGGTTAATTCACCACTTATTAATCTGCCAAATCGTCATGTACCGTTTGATAGTGTTCTAACCGGAGGTCAACCGACTCTAGACCAATTAAAACAGGCTGCTGAAACAGGGTTTAAAACAGCTGTTAATCTGAGGACTGACAAGGAATTACCTGACCCTGACCAGGAGAAGGCCTGGGTTGAAGGGGTCGGAATGAAATATATTCACATTCCCATTGCAGTAACAGAGGGATTTACTCCGCAGAATGCAAAGATATTTGCGGATGTACTATCAAAACCGGAAAACTATCCGTTAATTGTTCACTGCAAAAGTGGGGAACGTGTTGGAGCTATGTTTGCGCTAAAAGCATTTCACATTGATGAAAAGGAGGTAGAAGAAGCGCTCTTGATCGGAGAAAGAGCGGGGCTGATTAAACTTGCTTCTGTTGTCAGGCAGATATTAGAGCGCTATAAGAAATAGAAACACTCATTTCACAGATTTACACTGTCCTGATCTAATCTTGTTTCGATGTTGGTCAAGCTTCATTTCCTTCCAGAAGCATCCGGTTAGGCTTTTGCGTATACCGCTTTTGTCATACCCGCCCGCCTGTACCTATTCGGGCAGGAATTCCTTTATCGGGTATCTATGTGACTGGTTCAATCTGAATTCCCGCTTAAACTTGTCCTCGCATGGTTTAAGCGGGGAGCATGCCTGCCTGAATAGGTTCCCGTCCCTGCCAGAACAGCACCCGCCAGAATGACACTCGCCAGACTGATATTGTCGGGCTGGCCGGGCAAGAAGAACGGATAGAAAAAATACGAAAAATAAAATTGTTAAAAATAAAACAAAAGATAATCATAGTCGCTGTAGGGTGGGCACTGCCCACCAAAAACATTCTACATCCGGAAACAAAAATTGTAGGGTGCGTTTTACGCACCAGAAACATGCCAGCATAATCAAGTATTTGTTTATTATATAACACCATTGCCGTATCCAACGTTGTTAGCGGTGCATGGAATGCACCCTACTTGTCTTACCTTGCAAACTTTAACGCCTTTTCCGGGCAGCTGCTGATACATCTACCACAGGCAAAACAGTCGGGACGTGTCCTTTTCTCGTCGAGTATAGATCTTACTGCAGGACAGTGGCTTTTTTTAATACAGATATTACACCCTTTGCAATTGTGACTGTTAACCTTCACTTTTACCAGTGAGAAATGTTCAAGAATCCATGTAAAAAGGCCAACTGGGCAAACCAGATAACAAAATGGTCTAAAGAGCCTCCGCATAAACTCGCACGAAAAGCGCTTGATGCAAAAATTTTTTTCAATCGTACTTCAAAATTACGTTAAAAGAAGACAGTATAAAACTGCACAGCACCAACAATGGAGATAATTTGCAAATTTGAAAACACCTCTCCTACGGTTTTTTGTTTTTTACTTTAAAAATCACCAATTTAATTCTGTAACAACAGATGAAAAGCAATCATCGTCTTGTCCAGGTATGCCTGAAACGCAAGATTCCCTCTCTTGCTTAAACGATCATCACCAATATCACACTTCAAGCGCTTTATCATCCGCTCAACTGAAGGACGACGTGTCATTATTGCCTTGAATCTCTTTGCCATTGGAGGATCTTCCGTGTCTATGTGGGGTAATAACCCAAATGATATATTAATCATCCTGCCAGTTAACGAATTGGGACAACACTCTACCTGATGCAAGCATGTTGAACACACCGGTTCACCATCTGTATCCGTTGGCGCATGGTAAATGAATTTTTCTTTTTCATAACGCATTCCTTTGTAATCCATCTCATGGCCACCATTGCATATTACCACACCATACGGCGTTATCTTCTCCATGCCACGCGGCAAACCATCTGTTATTCCATTCTTGCGCCTTGGATTTAAAGATGCCTTTAATTCTAAGCCGAGTTTGTCCATAAACTTATCTTTCAAATCTCTGCTATCACACGCGCTATCATACAACGCTCTTTTAACCGATTCTTCAATCACCGGATATGTATCAAATACCTTTTCTACATGTGGAAAATATGTCTCTCCATCATGTGTCGGTCCATCCAACACTGCTCTTGCATCCAGAGGCACGCCTTGACGTGGAAAACCTACAATACTTGCTTTGTGCCCCCAATACATCTTTGTTATGGATTTCACGATTGTCCCCGCTCCTTCATCTGCCAATACCCAGTCATGTTCACACTTGTCTCTGTCCTGACAGCGACACCTCTTAGTCAGCTTTGATTGCGACTTCTTCTGCTCCTTACCATCTTCGTCCTTATACTTTACTGTCTCAAACCCTGAATATGCATAATAGTGAGTTGTATCTCCTACTACTTCCTTTTCTATTTTAATCGCACCTGTCTCTATGTTCTCAGTTACCAGCGCAATCTTCATCTTATCCCATAGCCCCCACTCACTCATGATCTGGTCAAATTGCTGCAGTTTACGCTCACTTGGTATATGCCTGCTACAATACTCATCCCTTTCCCCCTTCGGTGCAAATCCACATACTCGCACAAAACTCGGATTACTCTTCAATAACATGGACACTTTTTCCGGCTCGCACGGAAATCCCATTAGAGCTGTACCCAAAAAACTTTTTAACAACGCACAAAAACATTTTGGCCTCTTACCTCCCAATCGAAATGGCACTACCCCGGGAGATATACTCACGGGACTTACCATCCGCTGCTTTGATTCAGCCGCTACTTCATAAAGCACATCACCTCTCTTCTCCTTGTCAACTTGCATTGTTGCTCTATTAAACAAAAGCTCCTGTCTTGCATCTTCTTTGCTCTGAGATAATACTACTTGCTTTTGGGGTTGATTTTTCAGCCTCTTTCTCTCTTCTCGTTTATTAAATTCATAAAGTGCATCGTAGTACTCAGCACCGAAATTACGGTGTTTCTCCCAGGGAAAATAATATAAAGCCCGAAACCATTCCGCATCTGGTGTATTAAGCAGTACTTTGTCATCTTCGTGAACAGTGTGAATTAGTAGCGGTTTTTGGTTGATTTGAATTTGTGATATTGGTAGCATTCTAGCGTGTCCTTTCTTGTATAGTAGTTTGTGTTATTGTGTGACTTCTATTATACAAGTTGGGCACCGTATTTTGTAATTCTACTATTGGATTTTGTAAATTATTTCACAAAACCCTTTAAAATACGGCTTACTGGCTCGTTGGCACATTATTCTTGTCGCTCCTTTTCCAAAATATTGCCTCTAACTCTTTTTATAACTCTTGTACGCTCAACTGGGCAAACCAGATAACAAAATGGTCTAAAGATAAAAAGAGATGCAGTCACAACAAATAGCATAACCATAATTGCATACGGCTCAAATCCCCAGTGCAGGAAATGGAACGGATTAAAATAACCGTAAATACCTATGCCTGCAACAAAAACAAGGGTTAAAAATGCAAGGAATATTATTATCCGTACAGGATTGGTTACCTTGAAAGGAAGTATGATCTTGGACTTCTTTGACAGAGGTATCCGGTTAAAGAGTTCCTGGATAGCTCCAATAGGGCAAGCCCAGCCACAGAAAAGCTTGTTTCCGATTATACTGAACACGGCAATAAATGCGAGGATTGTAATGAATATCACAGGCACTCCCCTTCCGGTACTCAGAAACAGAAATGGTTTGGTGATTGCACAAACCGGACTGGGATGGATGCCCATTCCCAGAGCAAATTCCCCCAGAGGTAATGCTGGAAGTATTCCAAACAGAAAGAACACTGCACCAAGTATTACTGACCTCAGATTACGATGCACCCACGAATTTATCATCAGTCCCATTCCTGTCAGGCAAAAGATAGCACCTACCCATACACGTGGTAAAAGTATAACATCCAGAAATCCCATTCCTCTTCTACCACCACCTGAAGCCCAGATGACAGACGTAGCGTACAACAATATGAGAATCGTATAAGCTGATAATATCATTGTTTTGCTAATATAGTGTAAAGTATATTTCATGACATTTCACCGCCTTTCGAAGGACATCGATTTGATCGCTGTCCTTACTTACTTTTTCCTTTTTGATGCTCATGTCTTTTGTTAATATTTGTCGAATAATACCGTCTCAAGAACACCTGATGTATTATAAAGCTCGGTGTTCCTGGAGGCGTAAATCAACTAGCGAACCCTTCGACCCATTCGATCTCTCCAGAATGGAAGCCCGTTTTTATCTCTGAGTTTGAGGATCTTATCACCTTTTGTTATCTCTGCGGCAATAATGGCCTCTTCTTCATCAAAGGCGACTTTTGAACCGGTAATTTCCACTTTATCCCCCGGTTCGAACATGACACCCTGACCTTGAAGGTACCATCCAGGACCCAGATGCACGGATATAGTCTCTTCACCGGTTTTTACTATTAGATGTACTCCATAGAACATCCCTTTTTCCGGTGATACTTTCTCAACTCTGATAACTTCACCACCTATAGTTTCTACAGTATCCGGTATATAAGACAGACAATATTGATTTTCAAGTCCCCAGACTTCAGAGCCTCTTCCCATGCCTCTCTGTGCAAAGGATTCATTTGCTGAAACAAATACCGTAATCATTAACATTATTAATATCAGAATCTTCATTTTCTTTCCTCCTTCCTGAAATAACATTGTTAAATTGAAAATCTCTTAAAGAAGAAGTTCATTCTCCTCCTCCAACTATAATTATACTCGCATGAGAGGAACAAAGATATTGATCAAAAGTGGTATTTTGCTAAGTCTTTGGATTCTTTTTGGGCGCAACTTTAGTTGCATTTGAGGTAAGAGGAAGAAGGTAATCAGTGATCAATAAATTATTGTCTTCCCTGGTTATTTCTCCGGGATTTGTACTGACGGTAATGATACTCTCATCTCCGATATTACACTCTTCCTGTAATACTTTCTTCAGGTCTTTTCCGAACAGATGGTTACAACAGTCTGATAGTTGTTCTTAGTGGTTTTCTTATATTGTTCATATAGAAATCTTTTCAAAAACTATCTCTTTATCTTTTATTATTGCTTTGACTTTGTCTCCGGATTTAAATTCCCGGTTTACTAAACATAATGATAATTTGTTTTCTATTTCTCGTTCAATCGCCCTCTTCAACGGACGGGCGCCATACTGTGGTTCAAAGCCATCTGTTACCAGTTTTTCCTTAGTTTTTGAATCTACTTCAAGGAATATTTCTTCATCCTCCAGCCTCTTTATAAGCTTATTCAGGAGAATGTCCAAAATACGTGACATATGCTTTTTCGTTAAAGAGTGAAAAACAATCATATCATCTAATCTATTCAGAAACTCAGGTTTAAAATATTTTTTTACTTCTGACAGGACCATATCCTTTGCTTCATCGTGGCTGATTATACCAGAACCGGACTTAAATCCTATTTCATGTCTTTCTGCAAGCTTTTCGCTTCCTATGTTTGAGGTCCCTATGATTATAGTATTCCGGAAGCTAATGATGTGGCCCTGTGCATCAGTAAGCCTTCCTTCGTCAAGTACCTGGAGGAGCATATTAAATACATCCGGATGGGCCTTTTCTACTTCATCAAGCAATACTACCGAATAAGGCATACGTTTGATTTTTTCAGTAAGCTGTCCTCCCTCTCCATAACCTACATAACCTGGTGGTGCGCCAATAAGTTTCGCGACTTCATGACGTTCCATATACTCTGACATGTCCAGTCTGATAATACGGGTTTCGTCATCAAAAAGAAACTCTGCTAGTGTTTTTGCCAGTTCTGTTTTTCCCACTCCCGTTGGGCCTAGAAACAGGAAGGTGCCTATTGGTTTTGAAGATTCTCTCATCCCCGCTCTGTTCCTCCTTATCGCATCGGCAATTGCTCCTACGGCGGCTTCCTGGGCGACTATGCGTTCATGTATTTTTTCTTCCATGTGTGATAACTTGTCTGCCTCGCTTTCCAGCATTCTTGAAACCGGAATACCAGTCCAATTTGAGACGACACCGGCTATATCTTCAGAAGTTACAGAGGAGTCCTTCTCGCTTAGTTCTCTTTGCCACTTTTCCTTTTCAGCGATAAGCCGCTTTTCTATGTCTTGCAATTCTGCATGATGTTTTGTCGCCTCCTCAAAGTCCTGTCTTTCAAAAGCTTCCATTTTAATGGCTTCTTGCGTTCTTTTTTCATTTTCCAGTTTCTTTATATCAGGTGGTGTGTAATGCATTTCAAGATGTTTCTTTGACCCTGCTTCATCCAGGAGGTCTATTGCCTTGTCAGGTTGTGCCCTGTCTGCAATGTAGCGTTCGGAAAGGCGTGCCGCAGCATCCAATGATTCCGGAGTATAATCTATATTATGGTGTTTTTCGTAGTAGGGCTTAAGTCCATTAAGGATTTTTTTTGTATCATCGATTCCGGGAGCATTCACCTGTACTGTCTGAAATCGTCTCGCAAGCGCTCTGTCCGATTCTATATGTTTTCGATAGTCATCATACGTAGTTGCGCCAATCAACTGTAGTTGTCCTCTTGCCAATGCCGGCTTTAATATGTCCGGAGCGCCCAATCCTCCGCCGGCTCCTCCGCCTACACCTACTACAGTATGTAATTCATCGATGAAAAGTATAATGCGTCCTCCGGCATCTATTATTGAGTCCCTGATAGATTTAAGCCTGCCTTCAAATTCGCCTCTGACACCGGCTCCCGCAATAAGGGCGGCCATGTCAAGTGAAAGAATTTTCTTCGACAGTAACGATTGTGGCACCTCCGCGGCAACAATCTGCTGGGCAAGGCCTTCAACAATAACCGTTTTACCTACCCCTGCTTCTCCTATTAAGACGGGATTATTTTTTTTGCGTCTCGATAGAATCTGGATCACCCTCTCTATCTCCTTTTCTCTACCTATTACCGGATCCAGTTCGCCCTGTCTTGCAAGTTCTAACAGATCCAGTGTATATTCTTTTAATACATCGAGCTTGCTTTCATCGTCCTGATTTACAACCTTTCTCCCCCCTCTGATCTCTTGAATAGCCGTTCTGACATTTTCCTGTCCCAGGCCGACTTTTTTGAGAATTTCAGAGGTCTTTCCTGACTGTGGATTAAAGAGCGCAAGAAATAACGCTTCTGTACTGATAAGCTTGTCTTCCATCTTTTTTGCTTCCTGCAAAGCAATCTCAAACACTTTTTCAACTTCACCTGATATTAATAATTGAACATCACCAGTAGTTACTATATTAGCCGTTTGACTATCTAAAGATGCAAATATGTCATCCATAAGACGTTTTCTTATTCCTTCTGTATCCAGTTTAAGGTGTTCCATAATTGCAAAGATAGATGAATCATTCTGGACCAGTAATCCTAAAAGCACAAATTCTGATGTAAAAACAGTATGCCTCATGTTTACCAGTTCCATAGTTCCGATGTTTATGGCATCTAATACCTTTTTTGTGCAGTATCTAATATATTTTTGCAGCATTTAATACCTCCTTATTGAATTGTATTAAATATGTAGGATTTATTTCCGAGACGAACCTTTTCTTATACAAAATGATTGAAAGGAATGTAAGTGAAAAATATAATTTAAAGGCTCTGGATTATAATGTACAGGTATGTAGATTATCCGTATCTGTTATTGATTAGAGCAAATGCAACATGCTAAATCAACGCATCGTCTTGCCGCCGTCAACTGTTAAACAGTTGCCTGTTATAAAGTCAGAAAAATCAGTAGTGTAGAAGAGGACAGCTTTGGCAATATCTATTGGCACTGCAAGTCGTTTAAGCGGTGTCTGCTCCGCCATTACCTTCTGTATTCGAGGTGGTACATGAGGTGTCTTTTCCGCTAGAGTAAACCCCGCATTTATCAGGTTAACGGTTATACCAAAATGACCCAGCTCAAGTGCAAGGATCCTCGTCAATCCAACCAGTGCTGACTGGGCTGTTGTATGGCTGGTATACCCTTTTACGGGATCATTAACTATATTGTCCATTATATTAATGATCCTTCCCCATTGTTTCTTCTGCATCCCACTAATTACCGCCTGGCAACAATTGTGTGCCCCTTTTATTGTGCCGTTCAGGTTTTCAATGAACTCTTTCCATTTAGTTTCTTTAAAGTTTCTTCGTTGTATGGTACCATGAGCATTGTTTACAAGGATGTCTATACTGCCAAATTTTTTAATGGTGTCTGTAACCATTTTGTTAACACTTGCCTTGACAGTTACGTCTGCCTGTATCACCATTGCCTTACCCCCACAACTTTCTATCCTCTTCAAAGCGGATTCTGCTCTCTTCCTGTTTTTAAGGTAATTAATAGTAACAGCTGCACCTTCAGACGCCAGGAGTTCGGCGATAGCACTCCCTCTGTCACTGCTTGCTGCTGTAACTATCGCGACTTTACCTTGCAGTTTCAAAGTAACCTCTTTTGTTTAGGGAAAATATAGATATGAATTTCACAAATTTACACTAATTAAATTAACTTTGGTTGTAAGCATTTCACGCCTCTCTTTCAAGAGGCCGGGTTTTAATAAAAAACACTATAAAGATATTGTTTCTTTTATAGTATATCCTTTTTTTGATTTTTCCACTTTGACAGCTTCTGTAACAGGGTCGTGTACAAAGAACAGAGTCCAGTCACCGTTACTGGCCCTTGACAATAATTTTTCCTTATCTTCACTTGACGTTATCGGGTTGATATCGTAACTCGCTATATAAGGTATCCTGATGTGAGATGTGAAAGGTATTACATCTCCACAGCAGACAAGTGTATTTATTCCGTCTGATATTTTTATAACTTGTTGACCTGTAGTATGGCCATCGTAGATTATGACATCTATGTTTGGTAATATCATTGCGTATCCATCTACAAGTCGTAGTTTGCCTTCTCCTTCTATTGTCTTGAAATCTTCCGTGATAAAACTGCCTTTGTCCTTTTCACTCGGTTTTGATGCCCATTCGTGATGTGTTTTTTGAACATAATGTGACGCATTTGGAAACGTAAGCTTATGTTTGTTCCCATTTAAATAAGTAGCTCCGCCAACATGGTCCAGATGTAGATGGGTCAGGACTACGTCAGTTATATCCTTAGTCTCCAGATCGTATTTTTCCAGGGATGCTTCAAGGTTGTATTCTGTCTGGTCTAATTTATAGATTTCCTTATCATTTTCTGATAACTTAGTACCGATACCGGTATCAACGAGAATTTTCCGTTTATCATCTATAATAAGTAGCGATCTGAGGGCCATTTCTACCCTGTTTTGATCATCTGGAGGGTGTAGCTTGCTCCATATTACCTTTGGAACTATCCCAAACATTGCACCGCCGTCAAGGGCAAACCTTCCGGTCTCTAACGAATGCAGTTCATAATTTCCTATTTTCATAAATCCGTTCCTTTCGTCTGTCAGGCTTGCACTTATGCCATATTATGGTATCATTATCATTTGCTGCTATAATATATAGATAAGAAATGCGCATTACAAGGGGGAAAATATGACAATTGAAATATGCAGAAAATTATATAAGGATATAGGAGAAAAACATCAGAGAGCACGAGACGTTCTGAGGAGGGGCTTGACCCTCACGGAGAAAACCCTTTATTCGCATATGAAACTGGAGGAGATAAAGCCATATACCAGAAAGGAATCTAATGTAGATCTATATCCGGACAGGATTGCTATGCAGGACGCGACTGCACAGATGGCGATATTACAATTTATATCGTCAGGAGTGCCGTCTGTGCACGTACCGACTACCGTCCATTGTGATCACCTGATATTGGCGCATCATGGTGTCTCAGACGATCTGCCTGCCGCAAAGATGACAAATAAGGAGGTTTATGACTTTCTTGCTTCAGCCGCTAAAAAATATGGTATGGGGTTTTGGGATCCGGGGGCAGGGATCATTCATCAGGTAGTTTTAGAGAATTATGCTTTTCCCGGCGCTCTGCTTATTGGTACCGACTCACACACTCCAAATGGAGGTGGCCTGGGTATGCTGGCAATCGGTGTGGGTGGGGCGGATGCTGTAGATGTTATGGTAGGGTTGCCATTTGGTATAAAGTGGCCAGGTGTTATAGGAATTAAATTAACCGGTAAATTGTCAGGATGGTCATCTCCCAAGGACGTTATTTTGAGAGTAATGAAAGAGCTTACTGTTAAAGGAGGGACCGGTTCTGTCGTAGAATATTTCGGAGATGGCGCATCTTCGATTTCATGTACGGGTAAGGCCACTATATGTAATATGGGAGCGGAGCACGGCGCCACAACATCTACGTTTCCTCTGGATTCAAAGATGTTGGAGTATCTGAGAGCAACTGACAGATCTGACATAGCTATTTTAGCAGAAGAATATTCAGAGTATTTCAGAGCAGATGAAGAGGTATACGCGGATCCTGCAAAATATTATGATAAGATTGTAGAAATAAACTTAACAGAGCTTGAGCCATTGGTCTGCGGCCCTCATACACCTGATAAGGTGCGTTCTGTATCAGAGTTCAGAGATGAAATAGTAAAGGAAGATTATCCGGATAATGTTAAATACGCACTTATCGGTTCATGTACAAACTCCTCTTATGAGGACATGGGGCGCGCGGCTGCCGTGGCAAAGGATGCTGTTGTCAAAGGACTGAAGTTGTCTGCTCCGCTATTAGTGACACCGGGATCAAACCTGATTGAAGATACTATTAAACGTGATGGGCAGATGAAAGCCCTGACTGATGCCGGTGCAACCGAACTGGCCAATGCCTGTGGTCCGTGTATAGGTCAGTGGAAACGGACGGATATTGGAGAAGGTGAGAGAAACACCATTGTTAACTCTTATAATAGAAATTTTCGCGCCCGTAATGATGGAAATAAGGAGACACTCTCATTTATCTGCTCTCCTGAACTCGTAACTGCATATGCCTTCTCAGGTTCTCTCTCTTTCAATCCATTAAAAGATAAGCTGAAAACAGTATCCGGGCAGGAAGTAATGTTGGAAGAACCATCTGCAGAAGAGTTGCCGTCTGCCGGATTTACCGGCTGCGGCAAAGGATATGTTCCGCCTGAGGATGATGGGTCAAAAGTGGAAATTGTTATAAATCCGGAGTCAGAACGTCTTCAGGTATTGGCTCCTTTTTTGCCATGGGATGGTAATGATTTTGTCGATGTTCCTTTATTATTAAAAGCTTCAGGGAAATGTACAACCGATCATATTTCTCCAGCTGGGCCATGGTTAAAGTTCAGAGGACATCTGGATCGTATCTCTGACAATGCATTTTCTGGCACTGTGAACGCGTTTGATGGTTCGGTTGGTACAGGTAAGAATCAGTTCACAGGAAAACGCGGTATAAGGTTCTCAGATATTGCTCGTGATTACAAGGAGCGTGGAGTTTCATGGGTTGTTGCAGGTGATGAAAACTATGGAGAGGGCTCTTCACGTGAGCATGCTGCCATGTCTCCAAGGTTCCTTGGCGCTGCCGCGGTAATCGTCCGCTCATTCGCCCGGATCCACGAAACTAATTTAAAGAAGCAGGGCGTCCTTCCCCTGACATTTGTTAACCCGGCGGACTATGAAAAGTTCTGTGAGGATGACAAGGTGTCAATCACAGGTCTGGAGGGCCTGGCTCCAGGCAAAAATGTTTCCGTTAAAATCAAACACAGTGACGGAACAGAAGATAGTATAGAAACTAAACATACCATGTCAGATCAGCAGATAGAATGGTTCCGTACAGGTTCCGCATTAAATAAAATTGCTAGAGATCTAGAGGGGTAATGTTACAGGGGAAATCCTTGACTTATGATCCGGATTATAGTAGTTTTTGATCGAACAGATCGTAAATAACATCAACTGCATGAATCATTTTTTGATACAAAATCTAATTTCATAATTTCCCATCCTTAATGAAAGATAGTGCAAACACATTTAGAAACAAGCTGATTCTGACCCTGGTCCTTTTTATTATTGTTTTATCGTCTGGTACTGCGGGTTACTATTTTATTGAGGGATGGCGAGTTTTTGACTCGCTGTACATGACAGTTATTACTCTTTCAACGGTAGGGTTTCATGAAATAGAACCACTTTCAAAAGCTGGAAAGGCCTTTACTATCGGCTTGATATTTTTTAGCCTCGGAGTTGTCGCATTTGCAGTAAATTATGGATTAAAGGCTATATTTGAAGGTGAATTTCGGGATGTATTCGGGAGGAGAAAATTGAAGAAGGCATTAGGGTCGTTGGAAAACCACTACATTATCTGCGGTTACGGCCGCATGGGGAAGGTAATCAGCAAGGAATTTGAGATAAAGGGGATTCCATTTGTTGTTGTAGAAAAAGAAGGACAAGGGCTAGATATAGATGGAGATGTTATCGTTGTCTATGGAGATGCGACAAGAGACGAGTTACTTAAAGATGTTGGTATAGAGAGAGCAAAGGGTCTCATATCAGTTCTTGATTCAGATCCCCAGAACCTTTACGTTGTGCTCAGTGCAAGGGGTCTTAATAAAGACCTGTTTATAGTTGCAAGGGCAAATGATGAGGGTGCGGATTATAAGCTGACAAGGGCTGGTGCGGATAAGGTCGTTTCTCCATATCATATTGGAGGCCTCAGAATGGCCCATACCATACTTAAACCAACGGTGGTAGACTTCCTGGAGTTAACGGCAAAGACCGGTAATATGGAAATTCAAATAGAAGAGGTGGTAGTGGAAGATGCGTCGGCATTGGCGGGTAAAACCATCAAGGAAGCGGATATCAGGGCAAAAAACTGGGTCGTAATCGTGGCGCTGAGAAAAAATAATGGAAAAATGTTCTTTAACCCTCGTGCTCATACACTGATAGAGGTAGGTGACAAGGTAGCGGTGATAGGAGAACCGGACCACTTTACTCAGTTTGAAGATATGGCCAGGGGGAAGAGAGGCACAAATTCACACTGATTCGTTTCTGTACGGAAACGAATCAGCCCCTTTCCTGTTCTTTCACAACTTTTCTATTTCAACGTAAGTAGAATTATATGTTGCATTGCCTCCAAAATCCTGAACAACATCCGGGGTCAGAGTATTAGCGCCTTTACCTTCGCATAGCTTAGACCACAGACCACCATATGCTAAGGTAACTCCCCTTTTTATATCCTTTGTCAGACGTGCTTTCATGTTCAAAGTATCCTGGTCGTTCTTTAATATCACCCAATCTCCTTCCTTTATATCTTTGTCTCTCGCGTCTTTATCATTAATCAGGACAATGGGTTCTATCTCTTTTTTCCAGATATTATGAAATTGAGAACGTGTGATACGCTTATGGTTTACCGTCAGGAATTGGAAAGGGAATGGACTCTTGTTCTCTTTGTAATAACCGGGTAAAGGTGGAAGTTTGGCTTTTTCGGCAAGTTGAGAGTACATCTCGATTTTGCCTGATGGAGTGAGATATTCATCCTGAGGTCTGGGTTGCATCTTACAGAAACCATCCTGTTCAAGATCCTTCAGAGTAAAATCAACACCCTTACTTCTGCACAGGAACTCTTCGGCCACTTCACGTTCTGGAGGGAACAATTCTTTTGTATTCATGCCGAGAGCTTCAGAGAGTTCCTTAAAGACCTGGTAGTTTGGTTTTGACTCGCCAAGTGGTTCAATTGCCTTCTGGTTTACGGAGAGATAGTTATGATAATAACACACATGGATATCAAATGATTCCAGGAAACTAGGGGCAGGCAGGACAATGTCAGCGTAGCTGCAGGTATCATTTAAAAAGATGTCGTGTACAACCGTAAAGAGGTCTTCACTCTCCATACCCTTCCTTACCAGCGCCTGGTTTGGTAGATTTACCAGGGGGTTGGTATTGAAGACAAAAAGAAATTTTAACTCCTCGGCATCAAGTAATTTTCCCAATTGTGCCATGTTACGCATTTTCTGGGTTTTAGCTCCTTCCGGTCTGATAAGGTGTTTTCCCTGGAGAAAGGCAAGGTCTATTTCTCTGTCAGTATTGCTATAATGAACTCTGTATCCTCCAACCAGGGGTGGAAGCAGGGCGATAGTCCTTGCAGCCTCACCGCCGTAAAGATGTTTTTGAATACCGAATCCCAGGTGAATAAAGTTTGGCCTTATTCGATATAGATCGTCTGCCAATTCTCTTATGTCATCTACCGCTAAGTCCGTTATTTTTGACACCCTTTCAAGGTTAAAATCTTTTGCCACATCTTTGAACTGTTCAAAACCATGTGTATATTTCTCTACATGCTCTTTGTCGTACATGTTTTTAGTTATCAGATAATTTGCGATTCCAAGTGCAAGTGCACCATCGGTGTTTGGCTTAATGGCAAGGTGTTTGCCGAGCTTGCCTGTTTTCAATGGGTCGATTACATAGAACTTCGCACCGTTACGAACAGCTTCCTTTACCATGTTATATCCGTGCAGATTGCTCCATGGCCCGTTCAGCCCCCAGAAGATAATTAGTTTAGATGAATTTATCTCTTCCGGATCAAGGCCCCAAAACCCTCCGTATACATACTGCATGGCTGTTCTTCCCGCGTTTGAACATACTGTAGGTGAGCAATTGCTGGTGCCAAGTGTAGTGAAAATCCGCTGGGGAAGTTGCTTATTAAGCAGTCCCATATGGCCATAATAGTGGAACGGCAATATCGCTTCGGCCCCGTGTCTGGTCAGGGTGTTCTCCATCTGATACGCAATCTCTTTGTAAGCTTCTTCCCATGTAATTTCCCTGAAATTATCTGATCCTTTTTTGCCCACTCTTTTAAGAGGTCGTTTCAGCCGTTCGGGTGAATATACAAATTTTAAACCGTTCTGTATCTTCCAGCAGAGAAACCCCTGTGTTACAGGGTGTTTAGGATTGCCTTGAAGCTTGACCGCTTTGTCACCTTCTACTGTGGTAATCATGGCACAGGTATCGTAACAGTCCCTTGGGCATGTATTGAAATATGTTTTCATGGTCTTATTTATTTTATTAAATTTATGTAGAGGCAATTCATGAATTGCCCCTGTTTCATTGATATAATAGGTAGCATTCTATCATATTCTGAGGGGTATAAGAAAAATATTTTAAAAGGATAACGGAATGATATGGGGCATGTGACCAATCCCGTAGGTCCCCTTTCCCCGCCTGCTTGTCCGACGGGCCTTTTGGCGGAAATGACAAGTCGATCAGGCCAAAGGACTTTGCTGGAATTCCTATTAATGGTATGGCCTTTGTCAAAAGGCCCGTGTAGGGAAACCGGCACTTTAAGATTGGCATGTCCGCTCATTATGATTGGACTTGGATCGTTAACAATCTGGAATAAATTTTTTTTAGTACTATTTATAACTGTTTTTTTCTATACTGAGACGGTATGCGGATAAGTACTTATCAAGTTGGTCCTCATAAATATTGCAGGTTTTCCGGGAGAAGATAATGTCTATTGCAGTAGTAGTTAAGAAAGACAATAAAGTTGTTATTGGTGCGGATACATTACAGTGCTTCGATGCTAATATGGCGGATATTGATAATCTATATGAGTCTAAACTGAGGCAGATAGGATCTGCGATACTTGCCGGTGCCGGTTGGGGACTGTATGACAACATCCTGGATGACTATCTGAAAGGTAAAAAAACAGTCAGGTTAGCAACAAAACAGCAGGTTTTTCTTTTTTTTAAAAATTTCTGGCCTGTCTTACATCAGAAATACTCATTTGTTAATAACCAATGTGATGATGCTGACTCTCCATTTGGTGAACTCGATTCATCATTCCTGATAGCCACAAAAAAAAGAATATTTTTTGTTTCTTCAAATATGTGTGTAACAGAGTTTCAGAAATTTTATGCTATCGGTGCCGGTCGTGATTACGCAATTGGAGCAATGCACGTACTGTATGATCAGGAAAAGAGTTCTGAGGAGATAGCCAGGTTGGCTATAGAGGCCGCTATTGCAAACAACGTATACTGCGGTGGAAATATTGAAACAATGAAACCGTGAAAACAAAGCTATGAAGTGCAGTAATCGTGTTACTGTATTTTTTATAGCATCGACACCCGCTCAACAGACTGGAGGACAAGCGGTAGATGTACTCAGGAAGGAAAATCAAAAATGACCAGCCAAATATGATATCAGTCGCAGGTCAAATCATGTTGATTGGATCTGAATGTTTAGATCCAGGCTACCCTCCAGAAAGACATTTCGAACTGACAAGCCTGGACTAGCCGATAATAAATTTGTGCAAATTAATATAATTCGTGTCTGCGATTTTAGAATTTCTAATCCGACCGACTTCGGCGGTAAGTAAAAAATAAAAACAAAGGGTAAAAGGGCTATAGCTTAAAGTGTATGTATAACCTTATCTCCACCTATGCTTCCTCCGTCATTAAGTAGGTTATTGAAGGAAACGACAGAGATTGAGTATTCATTCAGGTCACAAGTCCTGTTTTTAAAGCTTCAATATCGTAGGGCCCGTTTCCCTGAACGGCCCCTATGTGTTATTTGCGTAGACAAATTACTCTATTGTATTTTTAAGCGCGGTTTCCAAAGTTTTAAGGAGTATCGGGTTCTGGCTGATTTGTGTTATACCGTGCAGCCATATCTCTCTTTCGGGTGACTGGAGTTCAGATTTGCCGATTGCCTGTTCGAAGTTTTTGAGAAAAACCATTGTGATACTGGTTTGTGCACTGCCTTCCCTGGCAGTGGTGTTTTTATCGGAAGGCATGGCAGCTTCCATCTGACGGACGCCTTTTGGCGTTATCCACGCACTGTATGAATCACCGTCAACAAGTCCTGCTGTAATGAGTGTTTTCATAGGCTTTCTGATATTTGTCTCTTTAAACTCGTACTCTTCTATCAATGCTTCAAAGGTTTTTACTTTGCTGGTGCCGTACTCTTTCCAGAGGTTGTAAAGGCTTATCAGTATGAATTTTTCAAAGGGGGTTATTTTCATAGGTTTATCCAGTATAAAAAATGATTCACCGCAAAGTCGCAGAGAACGCAAAGAAAATCAAATAAAATAAAAATTTAGAAGCAATCAACAGTACATGTACAACTACAAGCAGTCTCATCTCTTACTGCTCAGTTGGACCAGGGGGAAAGAATGGGCATTTGGTATTACTGGTTCAATCCTTTAGATTGAACCAGGGCCAGTCTTTACTTTTCGCGACTTTTCGGTGAATAATTATTTCCTGTTATGCGTTGGTATTACAAGGACGGGGCAGGAAGTACTTCGCAGCACTCCTTCACTGACGCTGCCAAAAATCATGTGATGGACGCCCCCATGTCCGTGTGTACCAATAATAATAATGTCAGTGTTCAACTGTTTTGATTTCTGAAGAATAACATCGACAACAGTACCTTGCGCGAGGAGCCCTTTTGTGTCTGCTCCTGATTTCCTGAGTTTCTCAACCTCTTGTTGTAGTCCATTATGTTCCTGAGGAAACTTCTGTTGGCCCTGGTTATTTGTGTCTTGAGGGTTGAGTTCCTCGTCCAGGAAATCGGGGTCCTCTTCAACAACGTGGAGTAAGCATACTTTGGCAGGCAAGGCCAATGCCAGAGTTTTTGCTTTATCTAATATTTTTTCAGAGGCACTGGACAAGTCGATTGCAACCAAAATGTTCATCTTATAATCCTTTCATCAGCATTAAAAAGGGAGACGATAAATTTTTTTATTTTTTCCTGATTTTTCTTTTAAAATAATAATTGCTATATTGTACAGTAACAAGCTCCCATCCTTTCCTGCCAAGTTCATTAAGAGCCGGCAGGTCTTGTTTGACTTGTTGTTTCATAGATCCTTTATCTTTTGCGTATACAATTTTATATTCCCATTGTGTTTCGGTATTATCCGTCTGTGCGTGTACGAATGCACTGGAAATCATAAAACTAACCACAAATACCATTACTACCATCAACCACCAATAATTCTTTTTCATTTTTATCCTCCTTTAAATTACGGGTCAGGTATACCGTGTTGGCATAATTGGTTTCTCTAATTCAAAAGTAATTATAACTATTTGCCAAAAATTATGTTGGGCAGAACCATATAATTATAATAGAAAACTAATGTGCTGTGCACATAAATTCATACGTATGAATTTTGCTAGACATCTGACCTTCAATATGTCTAGATGAGAGGGTGTTCTTGAATAATGTAGATATACTGAGGTTAATAATAGTGTGGTTGTTTAATAAAATCAACAGGAAAAATATCTGTCAGTCATGAGTGTCAAAAAGTAATTATCAATTTATCAAACCATCTGTCGCTGTAATATATATTATTTTCTCTTGATTTTATAATTAATGTTTTTTATAATTAATGTTTGATACTTTTACATCCGCGAAAGTTGGTTGTACTGTAGCGTCAGATTATATGTAATGTAATATATATTATTAGGCGGTAAGGTTTTCCAATCTTACCGCCTTTTTTTTATTTTAATTTTTTCTATTTTTGAAGGGAGTGGTTTTCAATATGGCGACCGGAACAGTAAAGTGGTTTAACGATTCTAAGGGTTATGGTTTTATTACGCCAGAGGAAGGCGATGACGTCTTTGTACACCATACCGCAATCCAGGCTGAGGGCTTTAAGAGCCTTTCAGAAGGAGACAAAGTAGAGTTCGACATTGAACAAGACGAAAAGGGTAGTAAGGCATCAAACGTTGTCAAATTATAAGGCTATAGTATAATCGTTATAATAAAGAACTCAATTTCCATAAAGGGGTATCGGGGGTTTTTTTATGCGTGCTTAATGAATTGAGAATGTTTTGTCGATACTGAGAAAGAATGATCAGGTCTGAATGCTAACCTGCTCGTACCGTACAATACATACGAGCAGGTTAGCTGGTTCAGTTGGATATAACCCGCAAACTGTTCTTTGTGATAAAGGGTGTCCGGGTCTGCCTCATGTGGAATCTATTTTGTTAATGCAAAATTGTATTCAAAAAAACAGGTTTGTTGCTAATGTTTGTAAACCCGATTTTACTGCTTATCTGTTCCACTTAATACTTCCCTTATATTCTTTTCAAGTGCGGTTCTCTGTGCTTTGTTTTCCATTGAAGATTTATATTCTTCAAGCATGGCGTTCACCAGGAGATCCGCGACTTTATCCATTTTAGCTCCCATTTTTTTCTCCAGATTTGCTTTGATCTTCTCTTTTAATAGTTCCTTTTTCGCGCAACGGGTGAGGTCCATCATTTTATCAATATTGCAGCCTCCTTCCTTGTTACATTTAGTTTTTTTATTGCAGTCGATGTTGCTGGAACACCTTCCGGGTTTGTCTAAAGGGCACTCTTTTGACTTGGCAGTTGTAGCATCCTGCGCATACGCCTGTGAGCTAATCCCTGTAATATTCAGTACCATACCTGAAACACCTACTACCGTAACAAACATAAGCAATAACTTAAGCTTACTCACCATTTATTTTCTCCCTGTTAAATTAATAAAAAAATATTGAATTATAGTATATAACAAAGATTTCTGTAAAAAGGTTCATATCTAATTAAAAAATTTCTAATAGTAAATAAACGAGGACTGAGTTGTGAAAGCAGGAAGTTGCCTGGTTCGCTTCACATAAAGTAAATCTGCCTCTGGTTGTACTCATTACTCTATGTATCCATAATAACAGGTCTTTTAAAATCATTTATCTCTTTCCTGCACAGTTCTACAGTGTTGGGGTGGCAGGTGAACATTACGATCTGGTTCTCTTTTGATACCTCGTTCAATAACCGGATAGTTGTTTTTGCCCTCTGAGGGTCGAAGTTTACAAGGATATCATCAACTATCAGAGGCAGAGTCCCCACTCTACCGGCGTACTCCTTTATAAAGGCCAATCTCATTGAAAGGTAAAGCTGTTCCGCCGTTCCTCTGCTGAGTGCAGATACGTTTTTTTGCAGACCTTCCGGTGTTTCGACTACCAGGTTGTTGCCGTCAGCTTTCCTGATTATGCGAATATATCGTCTCCTCGTAATCTTATTTAGATAGCGTCCCGCGTGCTTAAGGACAAATGGCTGCCGTTCTCTTTCATAAATAGTCATTGCCCTTTTTAATAATGTATGACACAGTGCATTTACAGACCATTCTGAAAGGGCTTCCCTTAGCCTTGCCTTGAGGTTCTCTTCTTCCAGCCTCAGCTCTCCCAGTCTTTCATTTTTTTCCAGTTCAGAAATTTGATTTGTCTTTGCTCCCATCTCCTGCATGATGTCAGAAAATTCCAGTTCCTGTTGGGTTATCTCTTTCTGCAGTCTGTCTATAGATTGGTCAGTTATTACAGGATCAGATTCAGAGGCAACTTCTTTCTTAAATTTTTCAACTTCAGGTGTGCTGCCAATCAATCTTGCGAGTTGTATTTCAAGGATGTTCTTTCGCTCCCGTAATTTCTCTCTTTTGTGCACAATATTTGAGTGTTTCCTGAATTCTCCTACATTTCCAGCGCAGCCTTCGAGTATCAGATTTTCAATCTTCTTTTCTATTTCAGTAATGATATCACGGGTTGTCTTTTCCCGGACTTTAAGTCCCTCTGTGTGTTCTTCAAGCTGCCCCTTCTTTTCCTTAAGTCTCTTCTGTTCTTTTAATGTATTGTTTAATAAGTGGACTGATTGAGTAATGTTGTCGGGCGATGCGGTTTTCAGGTTACACTGTTTTAAGATTGTATTGATACGGTCAAGGTATTTGTGGGCCCTCTTGTTGACCTGTTGCAGCTCGTTTTCCGCCTCTTCTTTTTTTCTTATCAGTTCCTTGATCCTCCTGACAGATTCAATAAGCGCGAAGATTCCGTTCCTGTCCAGTTCGATGCTAAATCCACGGTTTCTAAGCCAATCCTGCCATTTAGCAACTGTTTGCTGATATTCATCCTTTGCTCCAGAAAGAGCTATCTCTGCTTTCTCGATAGATTGTTTCTTCGACTCCATAATATTCGACAGTTGCTCTTTTGATTCTTCTAGTGTGACTGCTGCTGATTTATAGTAAACATAATAGAGGGCGGCAATGGCTGTGATTCCCAAAACCGCAGCCATGATCCCGGAAATTGGTTTAAAGGTTATCCAGCAGAATGCTCCCAGTCCTAATGCTATTGGAATTCCAAAGATCAGTATAAACTTGAATTGTGTTGCCGGTCTGACCCTCTCCAGTTGACGAGAGAATGTTTCAAATTCTCTAGTGGATTCGTCTCTGTTTTTTTTCTCCTGGACAAGGTTGTTTGCCGATTTCTCAACACTCATTTGGCTATTTGAAATTCCTTCAGACAAAACCCTTATGTTCTGAAGAGTTTCGTTACCTACATCTATTGCTGTCACCCTATCTTCATTCCAATCTGTGCCTATGTCAGTGATTGCGTTTTCTACTTCCGTTTTAAGTGAGTTTGTGTTTGATATGATTCGATCTTTTCTTTTTATGTTTTCTGCTTCGGCTGAGTAATCTTCGACCAGAGAGCTAATCATGGATTCAGACTCTAAAATTTTATTGTCTATATGTATTGAATCTGCCTGAGTACTGAGCTTTTTAATCTCATTGTTCTGTTGCTGTAGTTCTTCTCTTCTTTCTGTTAATTTGTCTTCCAGCTTCTCCAGCCTTTCGGCTCCATCCAGAGGGAATTTTTCGACTACAAACGGTAAAGTGGCAGTCTGTTTTTCTATCTCTTTGAGTTCCTTGACATTGTCTCTGCCAGTCTTCAGTCTTGACGCTTTCTCTTTTTCTCTTCTTTTGTTATCAATAATATTGGATAGATTTGTCTGTTCTTTTCTCAGTTTCTCAATTTTCGAGATTGTCGTTTTATATCTTTCCAGATCTTTTTTAATATCTGATATTTCAGCCCGGACTCTTTCAAGTTCTTTTGTAATTCTGGGTACTATTTGAGCGGCTCCGCCATGCTTGTATATCTTGTTTTTCTGTGCATTAACACTCTTTAGTATATCCGGCAGGGTAACATCTCCGATTCCTGTGCCTGCTGAATAAATATGCGCGTTTATCTCTTCATTTTCTAATGAATCTAATTGCTGCAGTTCCGTCAGGCTGAAGGCAAATACATTCTTGTATATACTCTCGCTGACACCATGCAGAGCTGCTTGTAAACTCTTCCTTGCGCTTTCACCTGACAATTCAGTACCGTCTCCATTGAGGATATTTATTTCACCGGCAAGTGTCCTGCCGGGTTTTATAGATACAGAGAACCTCTTTTTATCTGTTGTCTCCAGTTCCAGTCTTCCTCCATGGGTTCCGCCTGCCAGAGGTTCGTAGCGGTCAGAGGCATTCTTCTTTCCAGGAAACCCAAAGAACACTGTCCTTAGAAATGACATCATCGTTGTCTTTCCTGCCTCATTGGGACCAAATATGAGGTTAAATCCCGGTGCAAAAGAAAAGTCCAGGTTATGAAACTTTCCGTATCCGTCAATGTATACTCTTATGAATTTCATTAGCTCGACTTATCTCCCGATAACAGATCAATGCCCAGATTTACCGAATCTTCCAGGATAGTTAACAGCTCATTTTCATCAATCTCTTCAAGATATTTTCTTATAGTCCTGTTTGATAATGGCTGATTAAGTATCTTAAGTAACTCGTTCTTCATTTGATCATCATTTTCTACTTTCCCGGCAAGTCTCAGGAAATCACCAATAAAATTTTCCTGATTAATATAATCCTTCTTTTGCCTCTCAGGCCTGATTTTTAATCGTATTGATTCTGGAAAGATAAAGGGGGCCTGGTTAAAAAAACGTGCAACCAGTATCTCTTTTGTCTCTTCTATCTTATCTGTCATGGTTAATTCGTGATAAAGTGGTGATGGCCCGGTAAGTCTCCATCTCACAACAATCCCTTTTTCATCATTATTAAGTTTTGAAAGTTCTTCCTCACATTTGTCCAACAATAGCTCTGTCAACTCAACTGTTGTCATAATATCCTTTATATTCATCTCTTCCTGTTTCCACAGAATATTGTGAACAGGTTTGAATTCATATGATATTTTACGGTTTGAATCTATCTTTATAATATAACAACCTCTTGGTCCATCTTCGTTTATGTGTCTGCCCTGAATATTTCCGGGATAGAGTATAAGAGGGTCTTTGCAAAGGACCTCAGTTGTGTGGATGTGGCCGAGTAACCATATGTCCATGTTGTTTTCCTTCAGATCATTTAATGAACAGGGAGCATAAGGGGCATGGCCTTTTCTTGAACCAACGTTTGCATGGAGCAGACCAATAGAAACAGTATCTTTTTCCTTGGCTTGAAGTTTCAGTGAGAGGTTTTCTGTCACTTCACTTACCTTGTAACTGGTCCCATATATTCTAGTAATCACCTTACCATTCTTTTCGATTGGGATACTTTCAACTTTATCGCCACCAAGGAGGTGTACGTTGTTCGGGTATTTTATTTCTGTCAACCAGTCTGGCATGGGGTCGTGATTACCTGCTACGATGATAACGGGAATGTCAGCTTTATACAGTCTCTCAAACTGATCTCTCAGAAGGATTTGCGCGCTCAGACTCCTGTCCGCTCCGTCAAAAGTATCACCGCCAATAGTAAGGAAATCAACTTTCTCTGCCAGGCACAGGTCTATAATTTTAACGAACGCTTCATTAGTGGAATGTTTGAACCTGTCTGCCAGAGAGGGTTCTTTTGTGGTCAGTCCCTGAAAAGGGCTGTCCAGGTGCAGGTCGGCACAGTGTATGAGTTTAATTTTCATTATTAGACAGGATGACGGATGGTCGGAAATAAAGAAATATATCTTTCTGTAACAACATTGTCTTTTTTGTTTAACGAACAAACTATATCAGAAAGAAATATGCTTGTCTAGTTTAGCTATTAAGAAAGCAGTTTGAACATAATGGATAAGTTGTTAGTTATAGACGCTATTTAAATACTCGCAGATTTTTTCTATTGACAGTTGGTAGATTTAGTGATACAAATATTCCCATAAAGGGAACATTTGTATCAACATGATTATGGTCAATAAAAAAATAAATGAATGTCATTGGGAAAAAAATTCTTACAGGGTTTAGTGCTCATCATGCAGATGTTAGGGGACAATTAAGTTCTTGGCTTAACACAGATTTTCATACAGATTTAATACCCTAATTTTATGATGTTGTCCATAGACGGTATTTAATTTTTCTTTTTTCCAGCCAAGGGATTTTTATATTTCTTGATAGCTTCCATTAAAATTTGAAGATGCCTTTTCTTTTTCATCTCCACTATTATGGAATCGTTCTCAATTTTGAATTGACCTCCATTGTCAAAAAACTTACTGCTTAAACTTCCTGATGTTTCATTCTCAAACCCAGCAAGATCCATAGCAATTACGCGGTAGAAATTATGTGCCGCTATAGTCATCGTTAAATCAAAATCCACCTTTACCACTATGGACGATGAGAGTTTGTTAAGGTGAAAAAACTCTATTTGCTCTGAAATTCCTTTTTCTACATTCCAACGTTTTCCATATTGTCTGATTATTTGTGAGGCAGTACGCTTTCTATCATTGGTTAAGATAAATGCCTCTTTTTCATGACCATTGCCTGACACGGCAATTTGCCTGAAATATCTTGTTGTTTTGTTGAGCAGTATTTCTGATTCATGAATCTTTAATCTCATATGCTTACGGCTTGGACCTTCGACTTTGGTACTACTCCACTCCTCATCCGGTATTTTATGTAATTCTGCCAAAAGCTTTTTGCTTCTTCTGCGAAGGGTAATAAATTTTATCTTATCCTTATCAAGTTTTTCTAAATTTTCGTAGGTTGTAAATTTAGAATCAAAAATCAAACAAGACGGTTTCCTGCCTCCGTCTTTCCAAAAATCAACAAACTCCAACACGCACTCTGCTTCATTACGATGCCTTATCTCCGCATTAGAGTAACAAAAGATGCCGGTATCCGGATCTTGGCAAAGTACGGATAAAACGCTCTTTAGTCTTTTGCCATATTTTCCTGACCAATTATTTTCCAGAACACTGGCGTCACCCCAATGAGGAATAGCAGTAAAGTCCATGTTCACTTGACTGCTTAACAGCCTCAATTTTTTTAGTTGTTCAAACATAGCTTTTAAAAATCTTCGGTTCATGTGACGATCCGTTCGATACGAATAGCTGGATAATGTTCCATCTTTAGGTAACACATTAAGACCGCTGAAAAGCCCAAATCCTCTGTCCATAGCCCACAGGTCGTCTTGGCTATAACGATTATGACCAGCAAGCTTCAGGGCAATAAAAGACAACACGTTTTGAACACTGGAGAGTTCAGAAGTTCCAGGATACTCCGCAAACTCAATCCACTGATCAACACATAGTCGTGCTAAAAGCGGAAGAAAGGGAAGAATACCTATTCCTCTTTCAGAATGAAATAACTGACCTTTATCAATGTTCCAGTCAATAGAATGGCTTCGCGGAGCTTTAATTATTTTGGAGAATTGGAGTTTTCTCTCAATTTGTGTCCGCTTGGGTAAACGAGCAAATCCTTCTGCTGAGAGTACGCGATCAATATAATCATGGGAAACTCTGTTTCCTTCTGCCTGAAGAGCACTTTTTATATCAAGTATGGAATAATTTTGTTTACGCAATCGAATTATTTTAACCTTCAATTGTGCTTTATCTGCATCCGGATTTCGTCCGGGATTTTTTGTTACAAAGAAATGCCTGGAATCAATTTGGTTATTTTTTATAGCATTTACAAAATCCCGTTTCATCGCATTGATACTAAAAGGCGAATAGCCGAATCTTTTTGCAACATCCTTTGCCTTGATCTTTTCAACACACAAAGCTCTCATTGCTTCGTATTTCCTGTGAGTTATATGAGTAGAATTTAAAAAGAACTCCTTTATGTCCTTATTCATATAATTAGTATACATTGTATGAATAATAAGTAAATATAATAAAGTCATTCTTGCATATTTTCAATGACTGCCGGTATGCTACTTCTTGACTTAGCGGTATTTATAGCGCTTCAACCGTATTTTCAAATACGTCATGACAAATTACTTCCTGCTTTAAGTTCAGTAATTGCAACCTACTATTCAGGCATTAATACCTAATTTGAATTATATTTAAAATTCAACCTACTTGTGTGTCTTGTGGATTTGATAGGCTTATAAGGCATTTTAGCTTTCTGCATGAACCAGAATTGAGTTATAATATTAGGGTATTAAATCTGTATGAAAATCTGTGCTTAATGAAGCAGAAGAAGCAGATTGGAAGTGTTCTCAAGATATAAAACAAAGGTATGCAAGTGCCAGTTTTTTAGCCGACAATATTGTTGTGTTTAACATTAAAGGTAATGACTACCGGATTGTTGCAAAAATTAATTATCCAAGCAAGAGTGTCCTAATTAAAAGGATAGGTACACATTCCGAATATTCGAAATGGAGATTATAAGGAGAAAACTCCATGATTAAAATAATAAAATCACAAAAAGACTATAATGAGGCATTAAAAAATGTCGAATTTTTAATGGATCGTAACCCAAAGGTGGGGTCATCCGATGCAAATAAACTTGAATTGCTAATATTACTTATTAAGGATTATGAAGACAAGCGTTTTCCTATGCAAGCACCTGATCCAATAGAAGCAATATTATTTAGAATGGAACAGGAGGGATTACAGCCTAGAGATTTAATTCCTTATATAGGCAGTCGTAGTAAAGTCTCGGAAATTTTGTCAAAAAAACGCCCACTTACTCTTACAATGATTAGGGCATTGCATGAAAGTCTGGGAATACCTATAAAGTCTTTAATAAAAGAAGATAAACCCAAATTATTCAAGTCAGACGAAATTGATTGGAACTGCTTTCCTGTTAGAGAAATTATTAACCGTGGGTGGGTAAAGTCAAGGTTTAGTGATATTAAGGCACATTCTAAAGATATAATTTTAGAATTTTTACAACCTTTAGATTCAGAAAATCTGGTACCTGCTCTTTACAGAATGACAGAAAATGTTCGTTCCGCAAGAAAGATAGATAGAGGTTCTTTAATGATGTGGAATGCACGAGTGATAATACTTGCTAATGAGTATAGAAATTCGAAAAAATATAAGAAAGGTAGCGTTTCTAAGGAGTTTATAAAAAATGTAATACAATTAAGTAAATATGATGATGGCCCACAGAAAGCAAGGGCGTTTCTTATGGAAAATGCTATTCCGTTAGTAATTGAACCTCACTTGCCTAGAACTCATTTAGATGGAGCGGCAATTATGACTGAACAGGGGCCTGTAATTGGTCTAACCATTAGATACGATAGATTAGATAATTTTTGGTTTAACCTTGCTCATGAATTATCACATATTTCTTTGCATCTGGATAAATATAATATGGGATTTTACGATTATAATTTGGAAACTGATTCAGATGATCCTATGGAGAAAGAAGCAGATGGATTTGCTTCTGAATGTCTAATTCCTGAAGTAAAGTGGGAAAATAGTCCTGCTTCAAATTTGAAAACACCAGGTGCTGCAATCCATTTAGCAAAAGAATTAAATATTCATCCGGCAATTGTTGCAGGAAAAATGAGACATTATTTTAGAAATTATCGAATTCTAAATCAATTAATAGGCAATAAACAAGCAAGGATTTGTTTTTCAGAAATTAATTGGAGTTAAATATGTTTGATTATAAACATTATGTTCCGGTATTACGTTGGAAACAATCAGAGTGGCTTGCATTAAGAGAGTTAACTGATGTGCAGAGAAAAGAAATTACACCATTAATTGAAATAGTTCCAGTTAAATTTGTGGATAAGGAAACTAAAGAAATTAAGAAGGAGAATTGCATTAAAGAAGAGTTAAATAAAATAGTAAATGGAATAAGAAAGAATTGGGGGGAGGCTAGAGCTTTTATAGATGTTCATCTTCTAGATGTAACAATAAGAACCTTTGTTATGAAGGAAATCATTGTAGCTGGAAATAATTTGAACTTGCATCTTATTCCAGTGATTCATTTAAATTACTCAAAAGAGTACCTAGATATGGTTTCAAATTTACCAAATAAGAATCAAGGTGGGGCATGTCTAAGGTTGAATATAGAAGAAGTGTCAGATGTTAGCTTGATTGATAAAGTGGAAATATTAATTGATATTGTAGGGATAAAGCACCACAATATAGATTTGATTGTGGATTATAAGTTAATAAATGAAAGCCAACCAAAATTTAATTATTTAATTCAAATCATTCCTAGTTTAAGAGAGTGGAGGACTCTAACGGTGATCAGAGGGGCATTTCCTAAAGATCTTTCTGGTTTTGAACTAGGAGAACATCTTCATCCAAGGCAAGATTGGCAATGTTGGTTAAAAGAAGTAGCGTCTAGTTCTCTTTTAGATCGACTTCCGGCTTTTGGGGATTATACAATCCAATATCCTATTTATTCAGAACCACCAGAAAGGGCGAATGTCAGTGCCAGTATTAGGTATGCTTCTGATAGTGCTTGGGTAATTATGCGGGGAGAGGGGCTGTTTCATGATAATAGTCCTGGTCACGCTCAGTATCCTGCAAATGCATTATTACTATCCGTTAGAGACGAGTTTTGTGGGGAGAAATTTAGTTTTGGAGATAAATATATTTATGAAATGGGACAGCAAAATAAAAAATATGGCAATCCAATGTCTTGGTTAAAGGCGGGTATTAATCATCATATCACTCTCGTTATTTACCAACTCTCCAATCTGTCCGATTGATAAGTCTCTCTCTTACTCTGTTTTGTATTGTTTCAATGTCTGCGACGTCAATTAGCATATTGTAAATTGAATTCCTAGTTTTAGATCGGAGCCCTTTTTTTAATCCAAATTCTTCGAGAAGGACTATGGCTTCTTCTTTCCAAAGCAATTTAGCCAAAAGCAGTTTGTCTTGTGAAAGATTTTTCTTTTCACGACGAACAGTAAGAAATCTGACTTCATCATTTGTTTTCTTTTCCGCAATTTTAACTCCCCACCATTCTGGAACAGTTTTTATAGCCTTAAAAGCATGACGATATCCAACAATTAGAGTAATCTTATCAAAAACCTTACTATAAGTGTCTGCTTGATGTGGAAGTCTTTTTAAGTTGTCTTTATCACTTTTAAACTCAAAACCATGTAAGCAGCCATTGACAACGGCAAGATCAATCCTTGTGGAACCATGTCCCAAACCTAATTCCTCAATGATCACTGTATTTTTTGATTTTGAGAATTTTTTCAATAAAATGTTCCTTAGAGTCTTTCTGATATGTATATCATTCATAATTTTTATTTTTAAGTTGGTAGGCATTGATTTAAATAGCTAGTCAGTGTGGAGAATAAAACAAAACACCATAAAATATCAACTATTTTTTTCAAATTTTATTCCAATTGCTTTCCACAAAAGATGAAGGATTATGCTTTATCTGGGCTTATCAAATTATTACTAGTCATTTCTACGGGTTTTTCTATGTCTAGCAGGTATAGGATCGTAGGAGCTATATCTGAGAGAGTGCCTTTTTCAATTAGTTTTATATTTTGGTGGTCTTCGGCAACGTAGATGAATTCTACAGGGTTTGTAGTGTGTGATGTCTTTGGTATGCCAGTTTTGTAGTCTATCATCTCTTCCGCGTTTCCGTGGTCTGCTGTTATCAGGGCTATTTTGTTCTTTGATAAAATAGTTTCAACGAGTTTTCCTACACATTCGTCTACCACCTCTACTGCTTTCGTTGCTGCGTCATAGTTGCCGGTATGACCCACCATATCACAGTTTGCCAGGTTAATGATCATAAGGCTGAATTCGTTTGAATTTATTCTCTTAACAGCCTCATTTGTGACTTCATAGGCATTCATTTCAGGGTGATCGGCGAATGTGGCAGGGTCGAAAGTTCCTTTGATCTCTATCTGTTCTTCTCCTGGAAATGGTTTAGTACGTTTACCGTTAACAAAAGATGTTACATGGCTGTATTTCTGGGTCTCAGAAATGCGTATCTGCTTCAATCCTTTTTGGCTAAGAATTTGACTGAGCAGATTGTCCATCTCTCCGCTGTCATCCATCGGTTCCAGAATATTATAGGGGAATGTGTCGTAATACCTTGTGAGACCACAGTAGACAATGTCGAATTTTTTCCACCTTTCGCCTGGATAATCATCTTCTACAAATGCTTTTGTTAATTGGGTAGCCCTGTCCTGTCTGTAGTTGAAGTGTATGATAGAGTCTCCATCTTTTACCCCTTTATAATCTCCAATTATCAGAGGCGGAATATATTCATCAAACATGTCCTTGCCATTTGGAGTTTTTGTTTTGTAAATTTCCTGTATCGTATCTTCCAGATTTTCCACACTCTCTACTTTTTCTCCCTGTCCTTTTGTGATTGCATCGTATGCGGTTGTTGTGAGTCTCCACTCTCTGCCTCGGTCCATAGCGTAGTATCTTCCCATAAATGTGGAGATTTTGCCGATACCGTACTCTTTTATCTTTTCTTTCAGGGTGCGGATATAGCCTATGGTGCTTTTTGGGGGGGTATCTCTTCCGTCCGCGAAGAAATGGATGTATAGCCTTATAATGCCTTGCTGCTTCGCGTATTTCATAATTGCGAAGAGATGGTCCTGGTGCGCATGTACACCTTCATCCTGTACGAGGCCCATCAGGTGGAGTGACGAATTATTCTCAAGAACGTTCTTGATGGCCTTCCGCAAGATAGCACTTTTAAAGAAAGAGCCGTCCTTAATATTGTTTGTTATCTTGGTAATTTCCTGTTCAACAACTCTTCCTGCGCCAATATTAAGGTGTCCTACTTCGGAAGAACCCTGATAGCCTTCCGGAAGACCCACTGCGGTGCCTGACGCATCAAGTATAGTATTTGGATATTTTTGCAGAAGAGAGTCTGTATTTGGTGTATGCGCATTTGCTACAGCGTTATGGTCATGGTCCGGGTTTATGCCCCAGCCATCTCTGATTATCAGTACAATTGATTTATTCATAATTTTATTTAATATGGACAATGTTTATTAAATGATGCGAAGCGTGCTATGGCTGATGTAATCAACTTGATACTCTTTCAACCGCTTCTCCTATATCTGCGGGGCTATCTACTACAGTTACACCGGCCCTTCGTAAGCAGGATACTTTTTCAGCAACAGTACCTTTGCCTCCGGCAATAATTGCTCCGGCATGACCCATCCTTCTACCTTTCGGAGCTGTTAATCCCGCAATAAAGCTTATTACAGGTTTAGTTACTTCCTGTGTAATAAATTCAGCAGCTTTTTCCTCGGCATTACCTCCAATTTCGCCAATCAAAACTATTGCTTCTGTGTTGCTATCTTCCTGGAACAGTTTCAGAATATCTATGAATGTTGTTCCAATGACGGGATCGCCGCCTATTCCAATACAGGTTGACTGTCCGATACCCCTTTGTGTTAACTGCCAGACAGCTTCGTAAGTCAGCGTGCCGCTTCTCGAAACGACACCAATCCTACCCGGTTTATGAATGTAACCCGGCATGATTCCAATCTTTGATTCTCCCGGAGTGATAATTCCCGGGCAGTTAGGTCCTATTAATCGAGCTGTTTTAGTATTAAGATACGCTTTGATTTTCAACATGTCAATAGTTGGAATTCCTTCCGTTATACAGATGATTAATTTAATGTCTGCTTCTATTGCTTCAAAGATAGCATCTGCGGCCGAGGGTGGCGGTACATAAATTATGGAAGTGTCACATTCTGTTTTCTTAACAGCCTCTATCATAGAATTATAGACCGGTATACCACAAACCTGAGAGCCTCCTTTTCCAGGCGTGACACCCGCCATGATTTTTGTACCGTATTCCAGCATATGTTCGGTATGGAATTTTCCGGAATGTCCGGTAATTCCCTGGCAGATTATTTTAGTGTCTTTATCTATTAAGATGCTCATTTTAGTAACTTTTTAATTATCTAAATGATAATCTTTAAAGCACGGACAAACAGGTTTGTCCATGCCACTCTGATAACTTTTGCTGCTCATTTATTCTTATTTACTGCTTTAATTATTTTTTCAGATGCGTCTTTCATGCTATCGGCAAAGATAATATTCAGCTTGGAATCATCCAGGATTTGTCTTGCTGTTTTAACATTTGTGCCTTCCAATCTGACTACCAGCGGTACTTTAATGTCAACTTTCTTAATGGCATGAATAATTCCTCTGGCGACAATATCACACTTCATGATACCGCCGAAAATATTTACCAGTACTCCCGCGACATGGGGGTCTGTAAAGATTATTTCAAAGCCGGTTGTAACTCTTTCAACCGTGGCATCGCCGCCCACATCGAGAAAATTTGCGGGTGAACCGCCATACAATTTGATAATATCCATCGTGGCCATTGCCATACCTGCCCCATTGACTAAACATCCTATATTGCCATTAAGTCCAATGTAACTAAGTCCTGCTTCGGTGGCCTTACTTTCGGCGTTGCTAAACTCTGAGTCGTCCTTTTTTTTCAGAAGCTCTTTTTGGCGGTAGAGGGCATTGTCGTCAATTTCCATTTTTGTGTCCAGAACAACTATCTCACCATCCGGTGTCAGGACCAGCGGGTTTATTTCAAGAAGAGAGCAATCATATTCAATGAATATCTTGAACAGTATTTTAACCAGATTGGATGCTTTTGTTAGCAGTGCGCCGGTCAAGTGCAGGTTAATTGCAATCTGTCGTGCCTGGAAATCGTGTATACCCAATAAAGGGTTTATTTGAGTTTTGAATATTTTATGAGGTGTTTTTTTAGAAACCTCCTCTATTTCAGTCCCGCCATCTGTACTCTGTATTATTGTGATTTTGGAGGTGCTCCTGTCTATAGAGACAGCCAGGTATAGTTCTTTCTTTATGTCAATCGCTTCTGAAATGAGGACTTTGTTTACCAGCACTCCTTTCTCTCCTGTCTGCGCAGTCACCAGGTAAGAGCCAATGATTTGAGAAGTATACTCCTTTGCTTTTTCTAATGTATCTACTATCCTTACCCCGCCGCCTTTTCCTCTGCCACCGGCAAGGACTTGTGCTTTTATAACACACCTTTCAGCTCCCAATTGATTGTATATCGTTATTGCATCCGTAACATTGGAAGCCGCTCTACCTTCAGGAATATTTACATTATATTTATGAAGGATTTCTTTTGCCTGGTATTCGTAGAGTTTCAAGAGTAGTCCTGGTATTTTGAGTTATAAAAGGTTTGGAAAAAAAGACTGAGTAAATTCTACTTTTCATATAGAAGTAAGTCAAGGTGAAAGGCAGGATAAGGACTCGCTGTTTATTAGTATGTTTTTTTGCCTTGACTATAGAGTAGATAAGGATAGTATCATTTATCATGTCCAGAGAACCAGGAAGCTCATGCAAAAAATTAGAAGAATACCGTAGAACGCTGGAGCAAAAAGTAGAGGAGATGGCCTTAGAATTAAGAGAAGCAAATAAAAAACTCCTGGAAGCGGACAGAACAAAACTTGATTTTTTGTCAGTAGTCTCACACGAATTAAAAACACCACTTGCCGCAATATTAGGTTATGCGAAGATTTTAAACAAAAGGCTTAATGAAGTTATCTTTCCGAATGTCAAATCTCAGAATAGTAAGGTCGATGTGTCAACCGGAAAAGTAAAAAATGGTCTTAAGACGATAATATCAGAGGGCCAGAGGTTAACCGAACTAATAAATGATCTCATTGCCATTACAACATTGTGTCGAAGGATAACTTTTTGTGATAGTGGCTTGGTTTATTCATATTGCAGAGATTTAAATAATAATAACTGTCGAAAACAAGTTTTTAAAATGATGCTTGACAATATATCAATTTGCAATAGACTAAAGCTAGTCTGTTAATGCGTAACAGGTAAAAAGAGGTAAATCCCTATTTTCAAAATGAGATCAGAAATTCCAGAATACAGGTTTGAATTAAAAACACCAGAATTTCAAAAGACCGATGATGAGTTTGACATCTGGTTTCTTGAAGGTGTTCTTCAAAAATATCCGGCCTATGTCGAATGCCTGATGTACCTTGGCAATGCGTATACCGCTACCGGGATGTATGAGAAAGGATTAAAGGTTGATTTGAAACTTGCGAGGCTTAGGCCCAAAGATCCCCTTGTACACTACAATCTCGCCTGTAGTTTTTCATTGTTGGGAAGGCTTGATGAATCGTTAGAATCTTTAGAGAGAGCGGTTGGTCTGGGTTATGACGATTTGATGCATCTGGTCAATGACGGCGATCTGGACAGCTTGAGAGATGAGGAGGGCTATAAAGCATTAATTGATAAGATGAAAAAATCATCGAAAAAATTTGTTTAGTGTAACCCTATGAATTAAGATTTTTAAGATTTTCTTCAAAAGCTAATTTTATCCCCTCCAATGTTAAATAGGG